>NZ_BMJQ01000002.1:300000-546870 GCF_014643535.1 Aliidongia dinghuensis
GAGGTCGCCTCGCGCCATCCGAGCCCGATCGTGCTGTTCGTCGATCGCAACGATCCCGCCTTCATGGAGGCAGCGATCGAGGCCGGCGTCAGTTCCTACAATGTCGTCGGCACGGCGCTGCCGGACGTGAAGCCGATCGTCGAGGCGGCGGTCGTGATGTTCCGCCGCTACCGGCAGGTCGAGGAAGAACTCAGGAAAGCCGAGGCCTCGCTCAAGGAACGGGTGCTGATCGACCGCGCCAAGGCCAAGCTCATGCAGGAGCGGCGGCTGAGCGAGCCCGACGCCTATGGCTGGCTCCGCCGCCAGGCGATGGACCGCGGCCGGCGTATTGCCGACATCGCGGCGGACGTGCTCGACGGCAGCCTCGCCCCGACCAAGGAAAGGAGAGGAGCCAATGGCGCCCGCTGAGCGCATCCGTATCGGCCTGGTGCGGCTGACCGACATGGCACCGGCCTTCGTGGCCGAGGCCAAGGGGTTCTTCGTGGCCGAAGGGGTCGAGGCGGAGCTGTCGATCGAGCCGTCCTGGGCCAATATCGCCGACAAGCTCACCTATCGGGCACTCGACGCCGCGGTCATGCTGCCGCCGCTCGCCTTCGCCGTGGCGCTGGGCCTGCGCGGCGCCGGGGCACCCTTGTTCGTGCCGCTGTCGATCAGCCAGAACGGCAACGCCTTCACCGTGTCGCCGGCGCTCGCCGCGGCGATCGGGCCGGGTCCGGCGGATGCGGCGTCGCTCGGGCACCGGCTCGCCGATGTCGTCCGGGTGCGGGGGGCGGGCGCTGCGCGCCTGCGCTTTGCCGTTGTCCATGCCTATTCCTCGCACGACCTGCTGCTGCGCTACTGGCTGGCCGCGTCGGGCCTCGATCCGGCGGAGGCGGTCGAGCTGGTCGCCGTGCCGCCGGTCGACATGGTCGCAGCGCTTGCGGCGGGCGAGATCGATGGGTTCTGCGCTGGCGCGCCCTGGGGCGCCGTCGCGACCGCCGAGGGCGTCGGTCGCACGATCCTGCGCAGCTCGGCGATCTGGCGGAACCACCCGGAGAAGTGCCTCGGTGTCACGACCGATTGGGCTGAGCGCCATCCGGCGGGCCTGGCCGCCGTGCTGCGTGCGCTCATCCGCGCCCAGCGCTTCTGCGACGTGCCAGCCAATGCCGACGAGGTCGCGCTGATGCTGGCGGCACCCGGACGGATGGGTGTGCCGGCCGCGGCACTTCAAGCCTCTCTGCCGGGCGCGGCACCGGGTGGCGGCGTCGATGTCTCGCGCTTCTTCGCCGGCGGAGCGGCCGCCCCGCGCCTCAGCCATGCCGCTTGGTTCCTCGACCAGATGGCGCGCTGGGGTCGGTTCGGCGCGGAGGTCGACCGGGCCGCCGTCGCGCGCGCCGTCTATCGGCCGGACCTCTACGAACGGGCGGCGGGCGAACCGGTCGAGCTGGCCGTGCCCGACCGGCTGTTCGACCAGCCGTGAGTCAGCGAAGGCGCAGCGCCGCCAGAAGCAGCAGGAACAGCACCGCCGAGACTGCCTGCCAGACGCGGACCGGGTTGCGCTCGTAGAGCGAGCGGCGGCGCGGCGTGGGCGGGCGCTGGCGGCCCTGGCCCTGCTCCAATTCGAGGGCGAGTTCGAGTGCGTCGCTGAGGCGCTGCGCTGGATCGACCGCGAGGCAGCGGGCCAGAAGCTCGTCGAGCCAGGGCGGCAGGTCCGGGCGATGGCGTGCCAGCGGCTGCGGCCGGCCGAAGCGCGGATGGGAAAACGGCTCGATCTCGCCATAGGGATAGGCGCCGCCGCTGAACAGCCGGTAGATCGTGACGCCCAAGGCGAAGAGATCGCTCCGCTCGCTGCCGACGCTGCCAGCGAACTGCTCGGGAGCCATGTAGCTGGCCGTGCCCGGGATGTCAGCGGTTGGAAAGTCAGGCAGATGCGGCAGGTAGGCGACGCCGAGATCGATCAGCTTGAGCCCGCCGCTTGGTTCCAGGATGACGTTGTCCGGCTTGATGTCGCGATGGACGATGCCGGCACGGTGCAAGGCGGCCACCGCCTTGGCGAGCTTGCTGGCGATGGCGAGCCCCTCGCCGAGGCCGATCGCGGGCAGGCGGGCAAGCCGACGCTCCAGGCTCTCGCCATCATAGAACGGCATGACCGAATAGAGCCGGGTCCGGCGGTCGGGCGGCGGCTCGATCACTTCGCCGACCCAGGGGCTGCGGACCCGGGCCGCGACCCAGGTCTCGCGCAGGAAGGCGAGCCGGAACGAGGCGTCCTCGGCAATGCGCGGCTTCGGGAACTTGAGGGCGACCGGCCGGCCATCCGTCTCGTCGACCGAGCGGAAGAGGCGGCTGTACCGGCCGTCGGCGAGCACGGTGCCGATCGTGTAGCCGTCGATCCGCTCGCCCGGGCGTGGCGGGTCCAGGATCGGCAGGGCGGCGATCGCCAGCTCCAGCTCCGTCGTGTCGGCCGGCGGCAGCGCCAGGATCTCGAGTACGATGGCGCTGGCATTGTCCTGCGAGCCGGCGGCGAGTGCGGCTGCGACCAGCGCATCGGCCGCGGCGTCGGGTGTCGCCGCCGCGGCCAGGATCTCGGCGATGTGCCGGTCGTCGAGGCTGCCATGGACGCCGTCGGTCGCGATCAGGTAGCGGTCGTCGGCGCGCGCGGTCTCGACGGCATAGTCGGCGCGCACGCCCTCTTCACCGCCGACCGAGCGCAGCAGTACATGCTGCTGGTCGGGCCGGGGCGAGACATGATCGACCGTGAGGCGGGCGAGCCGCCCGGTGCGCAGCCGGTAGATCCGCGTGTCGCCGAGGGAGAGCCGGTGGACCTGGCGGCCACGCAGGATGAGTACGGCGAGCGTCGTGCCCATGGCGTCGAGCGCCGGATCGCTCCGGCCCTGGGCATGAATCCAGCGATTGACCGCGTCGAGCGCCACGGCGGCGGCACGCCGCACGCCCAGCGTCTCGCTCTGGCCCAGATAGCCGTCGACGAAACCGCGCACCGCGAGCTCGGCCGCGACATGGCCGGCCTCGGCGCCGCCGATGCCGTCGGCCAAGGCGGCGAGTGCCCCCAGCCGCGCCCGCTGGTCCCGGTCGCCCAGCCAGATGCCGCCCCAATCCTCATTGCGCACCCGCCGTCCGCAGGCACTGGCGAAACCGGCCCGGAGGTCGAGCACGGCGCGTGGTGTGTCTAGAACGATCTGGCTCATCCCCCTGTGCCATGCACGCGGCGTTCCCGTCGATCGGCGAGAACACCCCCCGGTTCGGTCATGGCCGGGCTGAATACGAATGTGCTTATATTTTAATCGTTTGATTTTAGCTTGATCGACGATGCTCATTTTTTGACCAGCTGTACTGCGACGCAGCGAGGGAATTGCTCGCCTTCTGTGTTGGCCCGCTCTTTGCAGTGCAACATGGTGCCTGGTGACGGCGCCTTTGCGCTCCCGGGCCGGACGACCCTCAACGGCGAGGCCGTCTCGATTATCGGAACCCGGGCATCTGGCCGGTCAAGTTCCGCTTCCGCTTCAGCGGTGGATCAACGGCGATCCATCACCGGACGGATGGGCCTCAAGCCCATCGGTTCCGCCGGGAGAGTGCCGTGAAGACCAGTTTCCTCAAGGCCGGCCACACGCCGTCGCTCATTGCCGCGTTCCTCTATTTCGACGTCAGCTTCATGGTCTGGGTGCTGATGGGGCCGCTCGCCGTGCAGATGGCGAAGGACCTGCACCTCGACGCGGCTGAGAAGGGCCTGATGGTCGCGACCCCGGTGCTGGCCGGCGCCGTGCTGCGCGTCGTGAACGGTGTCGCGGTCGACTATCTGAAGCCGAAGCTCACCGGCCTCATCTGCCAGGCGATCGTCATCGCCGGGCTGCTCGCCGCCTGGTATTTCGGCATCCACAGCTACGGCCAGACCATGCTGGTCGGCATCGTGCTGGGCCTGGCCGGCGCCTCCTTCGCGGTGGCACTGCCGCTGGCGTCGCGCTGGTATCCGCCGGAGCACCAGGGCATGGCGCTCGGCATCGCCGGTGCGGGGAACTCGGGCACGGTGTTCGCGGCCCTGTTCGCGCCCAGCCTCGCCGTTGCCTTCGGCTGGACCAATGTGTTCGGCCTGGTCGCGATCCCGCTCGCGATCGTGCTGGTGGCCTATTCCGTGCTCGCGAAGGATAGCCCGGAATGCCCGCCGCCGAAGTCGCTCGCTGCCTACTTCTCGGTGCTGAAGATCGGCGACGCCTGGTGGTTCATGTTCTTCTACAGCGTCACGTTTGGCGGCTTCGTCGGCCTCGCTTCCTCGCTCAGCATCTATTTCAACGACCAGTACGGGCTCACGCCGGTCACCGCCGGCTATTGCACGGCGGCCTGCGTGTTCGCCGGCTCGCTGGTCCGGCCGATCGGCGGCGCCGTCGCCGACCGGATCGGCGGCATCCGGGCGCTCTCGGTCATGTACATGGTCGCGACATCCGCCTTCGCCGTCGTCAGCTTCGGCCTGCCGGCGGCCTGGATGGCGCTCGGCGTCTTCGTGCTCGGCATGCTGGCGCTCGGCATGGGCAACGGGGCGGTGTTCCAGCTGGTGCCGCAGCGCTTCCGGCGCGAGATCGGCGTCATGACCGGCATCGTCGGCATGACCGGCGGCCTCGGCGGCTTCTATCTCGCGTCCAGCCTCGGCTACTCGAAGCAGCTGACCGGCAGCTACCAGACCGGCTTCCTGGTGTTCGCGGGCCTGGCGTTCGTCGCGCTTCTCGGCCTGACCGGCGTCAAGCGGCGGTGGCGGACGACCTGGGGTGCCGCCGGCCTCAGCGCCGCACGCGTCTAATTCAACAACGAGGGCTCCATCATGAATATGCTGACCCCCCGCAAGCAGCGCCTGATCGTTGTTGGCAATGGCATGGCCGGGATGCGCACGGTCGAGGAAATCCTGGCGCGCGCCCCCGGCCGGTTCGAGATCACCGTGTTCGGCGCCGAGCCGCACGTGAACTACAACCGCATCATGCTGTCGCCGGTGCTGGCCGGTGAGAAATGCTTCGACGACATCGTCATCAACGACCGCGCCTGGTACGACGCGAACGACATCGAGCTGATCGCCGGCGAGAAGATCGTCGCCGTCGACCGCGAGGCGCGCCAGGTGACGGGCGAGAACGGCTCGGTCCGGCCCTATGACGTCCTGCTGATCGCAACCGGCTCGAACCCGTTCATCATCCCGGTGCCGGGCGCCGGCCTGCCCGGCGTCGTGACGTTCCGCGACATGGCCGACGTCGACGCCATGCTGGCCGCGGCCAAGACGCACCGCCATGCGGTCGTGATCGGCGGCGGCCTCCTGGGCCTCGAGGCGGCGAACGGCCTCGCGATCAACGGCATGGACGTGACCGTCATCCATCTGATGCCGACGCTCATGGAGCGGCAGCTCGACCAGGCGGCGGGCGCGTTGCTCGCGAGCGATCTCGAGCGGCGCGGCATCAAGGTCATGACCTCGGCCAACACCAAGGCGCTCCTGGGCGACGATCGCGTGCGCGCCGTGCAGCTCTCGGACGGCACCGAGGTTCCGGCTGATCTCGTCGTCATGGCGGTCGGCATCCGGCCGAACAGTGCACTGGGGCGGGACATCGGGCTTGAGACCAAGCGCGGCATCCTGGTCGACGACGGCATGGTGACGTCCGATCCGGCGATCTACGCCATCGGCGAATGCGTCGAGCACCGCGGCGAGACCTACGGGCTGGTGGCGCCACTCTGGGACATGGCCAAAGTCTGCGCCGACCGTATCACCGCCACGGCGGGGAGCCTGTACGAGGGCACCGTCACCGGCACGCGGCTCAAGGTGACCGGCATCGACATGTTCTCGGCCGGCGACATCCTGGGCGACGCCGAGAGCGAGGACATCGTGCTGCGCGACGCCTCGCGCGGCGTCTACAAGCGGCTGATCCTGAAGGGTGACCGGATCGCCGGCATCGTGCTCTACGGTGATGCGAGCGAAGGCAACTGGTACTTCCAGCTGCTGAAGGACGGAACACAGGTCGGCGCCATGCGCGACAACCTGATCTTCGGCCAGGCTTTCGCACTCGGCGGCGGGGCGCAGGTCGACCCGCTGGCGGCGGTCGCGGCCATGGCCGACGACGCCGAGGTCTGCGGCTGCAACGGCGTGTGCAAGGGCAAGATCACTGCCGCCATCGCCGAAAAGGGGCTCGACAGCCTCGACGCGGTGCGCGCCCACACCAAGGCTTCGGCGTCGTGCGGCAGCTGCACGCCGATGGTCGAGCAGATCCTGGCCCTCTCGCTCGGCGGGGCGTACCAGAAACCGGTCGCCAAGCCGATGTGCAAATGCACGTCCCATCCGCACGAGGAGGTGCGGGCGCGCATCGTCTCCGACGGCCTGAAGTCGATCCCCGCGGTGATGCGCGCGCTCGGCTGGACCACGCCCGACGGCTGCTCGTCGTGCCGGCCGGCGCTCAATTTCTACCTGCTCGCGGCCTGGCCCGGCGAATATGTCGACGACGCCCAGTCGCGCTTCATCAACGAGCGGGCGCACGCCAACATCCAGAAGGACGGCACCTTCTCGGTCGTCCCCCGCATGTGGGGCGGCGTCACCAATTCGCGCGAGCTCCGCGCCATCGCCGACGTGGTCGACAAGTACGACATTCCCGAGGTCAAGGTGACCGGCGGCCAGCGCATCGACCTCTTGGGCGTGAGGAAAGAGCAGCTGCCGGACGTCTGGCGTGACTTGAACGCCGCCGGCATGGTCTCGGGCCACGCCTATGGCAAGGCGCTCCGCACGGTCAAGACCTGCGTCGGCTCCGAATGGTGCCGGTTCGGCACGCAGGATTCGACCGGCATGGGCATAGCACTCGAGCGCATGACCTGGGGCTCGATGCATCCGCATAAGGTCAAGCTCGCGGTCTCCGGCTGTCCGCGCAATTGCGCCGAAGCGACCATCAAGGACTTCGGCGTGATCGCGGTCGACAGCGGCTGGGAACTGCACATCGGCGGCAACGGCGGCATCAAGCTCAGGGGCACCGATTTCCTCTGCAAGGTCGCGACCGAGGCCGAAGTCCTGGAATATTGCGCGGCCTTCCTCGAGCTCTATCGCCAGGAAGCGCGCTATCTCGAGCGCACGGCGCCCTGGGTCGAGCGAGTCGGGCTCGACTACGTGAAGAGCCGCATCGTCGAGGACGTCGAGGGCCGCAAGGCGCTCTACGAGCGCTTCCTCTATGCCCAGCAGTTCGCCCAGGTCGATCCCTGGGCCGAGCGGGTCGCGGAGGATGCGGCCCAGCGGCACGAGTTCCGTCCTCTGGCGCTGGTGGAGTAGGCCTGATGTCCGCAGTTCCCGCGCTTGAATGGATGGATGGCTGGGTCGATGTCGGCACGGTCGCCGACATCCCGCGGCTGGGCGCCCGGGTCGTGGCAAGCGCCATCGGCAATATCGCACTGTTCCGTACCGCCGAGGACGAGATCTTCGCGCTTGAGGACCGCTGCCCGCACAAGGGCGGGCCGCTGTCCCAGGGCATCGTGCACGGCAAGGGCGTCAGCTGCCCGCTGCACAATTGGGTGATCGAGCTCGAGACCGGCGAGGCTTGCGCGCCGGATCACGGCTGTACGCGCACGATCGATGTTCTGCGCCAGGGCGAGCGCATCCTGCTCCGGGTCCCGCGCCCGTGAGGGAAATCCCGGGCGGAATCCGCTCGACCTGTCCCTACTGCGGCGTCGGTTGCGGCATTGTCGCGACCGAAACCGCGGACGGCTGGCAGGTGAAGGGCGATCCGGACCATCCGGCGAATTTCGGCCGGCTCTGCTCGAAGGGGTCGGCGCTCGCCGACACCCTGATCGACAGCGGCCGGCTGACCCGCCCGCTGGTCGACGGCCAGCCCGCAAGCTGGGATGCGGCGCTCGATCTGGTGGCCGACCGTTTCGCCCGCACCATCGCCGAGCATGGGCCGGATGCGGTCGCCTTCTACGTCTCGGGCCAGTGCCTGACCGAGGATTATTACGTCGCCAACAAGCTGATGAAGGGCTTCATCGGCAGCGGCAACATCGACACGAACTCGCGCCTCTGCATGGCCTCGTCGGTCGCGGGGCACAACCGCGCGTTCGGCGGCGATGTGGTGCCGGGTTGCTACCAGGACCTGGAAGAGGCCGATCTCGTGGTGCTGGTCGGCAGCAATCTTGCCTGGTGCCATCCTGTGCTGTTCCAGCGCCTCACGGCGGCGCGCGGGCAGCGGGGCACGAAGGTCGTCGTGATCGATCCGCGCCGGACGGCCAGCTGCGAGATTGCCGACTTGCACCTGGCGCTCGCGCCCGGCAGCGATGTGGCGCTGTTCCAAGGGCTGCTCGCCCATCTGGCGATGGACGGGCGGGTTGCGACCGAGTGGGTCCAGGCGCATGCGAGCGGGATCGAGGCGGCCTTGGTCGCGGCCGCCATGGATGCCGGGCGGGTCGCCGACATCACCGGCCTCGAGCCCGGTGAGATTCAGGCGTTCTATCGTCTGTTCGCCGAGATCGAGCGGACCGTCACGGTCTATTCCCAGGGCGTCAACCAGTCGTCGGCCGGCACGGACAAGGTCAACGCCATCGTCAATTGCCACCTGGCGACTGCGCGCATCGGCCGGCCGGGCATGGGGCCGTTTTCGGTCACGGGCCAGCCGAACGCCATGGGCGGGCGTGAGGTTGGCGGCCTCGCCAACCAGCTGGCCGCCCACATGAGCTTCGCTGATCCCGCGGCGATCGAGCGGGTCGGCCGTTTCTGGGGCGCGCCCAATATCGCGACCAAGCCGGGCATGAAGGCGGTCGAGCTGTTCGAGGCCGTGGCCGACGGCCGCGTCAAGGCGCTCTGGATCATGGCGACCAATCCGGCCGTGAGCCTGCCGCGCGCCGACCGGGTGCGCGACGCGCTCGCCCGCTGCCCGTTCGTGGTCGTCAGCGACTGCTGGCCGACCGATACGACGCGCTATGCCCATGTCACCCTGCCGGCCGCCGGCTGGGGCGAGAAGGACGGCACCGTCACCAATTCCGAACGGCGCATCTCGCGCCAGCGGCCGTTCCGCTTGGCCCCGGGCGAGGCCCGGCCCGACTGGTGGATGTTGGCCGAGGTGGGCAAGCGGCTGGGCCGCCATCTCTCCCATTCCTCCGCCGAGACGTGGGCACACGCCTTCACCTACGACGGACCCGCCGCGATCTTCCGCGAGCATGCGGCACTCTCGGGCTTCGAGAACGGCGGCACGCGCGGCTTCGACATCGGGGGCCTGGCCGAGCTTTCGGATGCGACCTATGACGCGCTCGAGCCGGTACATTGGCCGGTGCCGGCCTCGGGGCCGGCCGGCGGGCGCCTGTTCGCGGACGGCGGCTTCTTCACGCCCGACCGCAAGGCGCGCTTCGTCGCCGTGCGCTATCGCCCGCCCGTCGCGGCAGCGACGGAGGCGTTTCCCTTCCTGCTCAACACTGGCCGCATCCGCGACCAGTGGCACACCATGACCCGGACGGGCCTCGTGCCGCGGCTGATGAGCCATCGGGACGAGCCGCGTCTGGCGCTCCATCCGGACGACGCGCGCCGTCTCGGTGTCGACGCCGGCGACCTTGTCCGCGTCACGACGGCCGAGGGCACGGCCATGTTCAAGGCGGAGCCGAGTGCCGAGCAGCGCCCGGGCGAATTGTTCGCGGCGATGCATTGGACCGACGATTTCACCGCGTCAGGCCCGGCGGATCGGCTGGTGCAGGGGGCGACCGACCCGGTGTCGGGCCAGCCAGAACTGAAGGCGACGGCCGCGGCCGTCGAGAAGGTGCGGGCGCGCTGGCGTGGCCTGCTCGTCCGACGGGCGGGCGGCGCTCTGCCACGCGACTTCTATTGGGCGCGCGTGCCGGTCGAGCGCGGCCAGGCCTATGAACTCGCCGGCTGGGACGCCTTGCCGGACGGGGCGGCACTCGAGGCCTTCGCCGCAGCACTTCTGGCGGCGCCAGTTGGGGCGGAGCGGCTCGAAGCGGTCGACGCGCGGCGCGGCACCTATCGTTACGCGCTCCTGGTCGAGGGGCGGCTCGAGGCTTGGCTGATCCTGTCTGAGGCCGAGGGGGCGGTCGTGCCAGCCCGCAGCCTGGTCGCGGCCCAACTGGGCGAACGCGTGCCCGACGGCTCGCGCGTCGGCGTGCTCGCCGGTGCCGCACGCAATGCGCCGTCGGTCGGCCGGATCGTCTGCTCCTGCTTCGCCGTCGGCATCGACACGCTGCGCCGGGCGATCGCGGCCGACGGTCTCGCCTCGGTCGCCGAGATCGGTGCCGCCCTCAAGGCCGGGACTAATTGCGGCTCGTGCATCCCCGAACTGAAAGGCCTGCTGGAGGCGACCGAAGCCGTCGCCTGAAGCGGTTCTTGCGATCCCGGCGGGCGGCCCGGTAGGATTGTTCCGGTGCTGAACGATCAGGACGATCCATGACGGAAGCGGTGCGCAAGGCGGCGAAGGCGGCGGCAACGCCCACGGTAACGTCCAGGGCGGAGTCCTTGGCCGCGGCGGAGCTATTCCAGCTGACCCCAGCGGACGTCGATCTCGACATCCTGCCCGAACTGCTTGGCTATCAGCTGCGCCGGGCCCAGGTGCGCGTGTTCAACTCGTTCCTGAAGCGGCTCGAAGAGCTCGACGTGTCGCCGGGCGAGTTCGGCCTCCTGGTGCTGATCGGCGCCAATCCCGGGCTGAACCAGAACGCGCTCGCCAAGGCGATCGGCAGCAACCGCTCGCTGCTGGTGCCGATGCTCGACAAGCTCGAGGCGCGCGGCCTGGTCGTGCGCGAGAAATCGGCGGCCGACCGGCGCTCGCACGCGGTCGTGCCGAGCCGGGCCGGCCAGGTGCTGATCGCGCGGCTGAAGGGCGTGGTGCGCGACCATGAACGGCAGGTGACGACCCCGCTCAGCGAGGAGGAACGGCAGACGCTGCTGCGCCTCCTGTGCCGGCTGAACGGGCAAGAGGCGGAATAGGGCGCGCGCCCCATGGCTCGCCCCGTGGCCCGCTCCCTGGAGGGTCGCCTGCTCGCGAGCGTGGTGACGCCCCACAGTCCGAAGCTGGTCGATCCGGCCGATGTGCCGCTCTATGCCCGCGGCATCCGCGCCGGGGCAGAGGCGCTCGGCGCCGCGGTGCGCGCGCTCGGGCCCGATCTGCTGGTCGTCGAGAGTTCCCATTGGGCGTCGCCGTTCCTGTGGTTCGTCGGCGCCGATCCGCAGCATCGCGGCGTCTGCCGCGATCCCGATGCAAGCCGGACCCTCGACCTGCCCTATGACCGGCCAGGCGATCCACCCTTCGCGGCGGCACTCGTCGACGGTTTGCGGGGTGCCGGCATGCCCGTGTCGTCGACGACCGATCTCGCCTGGGACTATGGCAGTGCCGTGCCGCTGCACCTCATCGACCCCGAGAACCGGCTGCCGGCCGTGCTCGTCAGCACCTGCCTCCTGGGCTCGCTCGACGACGGGCTCCGGCTCGGCCGCCTCGTCCGGCAGACGGCCGAGACGCTCGGCCGGCGCGCCGTGTTCGTCGCCAGCACCGCCTTCGCCGCCCGCATGGTGCGCGGGCCGCGCGCCTGGTCACCCGAGGCGGCGCTCGCCGTCGATCAGGAGTTCTTGAGGCTCGTGCTCAACGGCGACATCGCGGCCGCCAAGGCGGCGCTGCCGGCCTATGCCGAGGCCTCCGGCGTCGAGATGGGCGGCCGCCCGCTCGCCGCCTTCCTGGGTGCGCTCGACGAGACGGCGGAGCGCTATCGTGGCGAGCGGTTCGGCGAATACGGCGCCATTGCCGGCAGCGGGCACGTCTCGATCGCGGTGCTGCCGCAATAGCTGCTGCCTAGTCGATCGATGGATTGCTGCACAGCATGAGCGGGATCCGCGACTCGCATTCCTCGCAGGAATGGGCGGCGTAGATGAACTCCCCCGACTCGCCGCGCCACCGGTTGATGCGCGATTTGGCCTCTTTCTCCCGGCCGCTCGGCAGGGTGACGGTTTCCACGACCGGCACGGCCTCTTCGTAGAGCGTGATCGACTTGTAGCGGTATTTGACGCGCGCCGCTCTCCTCAGTTCACCGAGCTTGATCAGCAGCTTGATCGCGGCGCAGGCCCGGTTCACCACCTGCGGCTGCCGGGCGACCAGGTCGGCCGGCAGGCTAAAGGTCTCGCCGTAGATGTCGGTCCAGCCCGCGCTCGTTTTTGGGACCTTGACGTTGGCCGCCTGCCAGCCGGAAACCGTGCCCGGCATGTCACCGCCACCGCTGACGGCGATCAGCTTGATCTCGAGGCCCGTGTCCGTCCGGGCGATTGCGGCACCGACCATGTGGTCGGCCGCTCCGCGTGCCGCCTTGGTCGAGGCCAGGATGGCCTTGACGCCCGCTACCGTCCCGTCCGTGATGTCGCAGCTCGCGATCTCGTGCGTATCGGAGCCCTTGCCGCAGCGCGGGCATTTGCCGTCGCCGGAACCCTTTTTGCCGTAGCCTAGATCCTTCATGCTCGTTCCTCGATGCCGACGGCCGGAGGCAATGCGGACGCGGCTTTTCAAGGAAGGCCGTGGCGGATAGGCGCGTCCGGGGAACCTGGGACTGTCGAGGGCGAGGATTACGCGGCGGTTTCCGTTCCCGCCGAAGCGGCTACAGCGGTAATGCGTTTGAGGCGGGCGAGGGTCAGGCTGGAAATGCCTGCGCGGCGGCGACCACGCGGTCGATGACGACGCCGCTCTCGCCCAGATAGCCCGCGGGGTCGAGCAGCCGGTCGAGCGCCGCCGCGTCGAACCGGCTCGCGACCTCGGCCGTCTCGCCCAGGATCTCGCGCAATGGCCGGTGCTCGGCCAACGCCTGCTGGCAGGCGGCCTGCACCAGGTGATGGGCGGCATCGCGGCCAAGCCGCTCGGCGAGCGCCATCATGACCCGCTCGGCCATGACGAGGCCGTTGGTGATGGCGAGGTTGGCGCGCATGCGCTCGGGATCCGGCTTCATGCCTTCCGCGACGCGGACCGCCTGGGCAAGCGCGCCCGCCGTGAGTGCCAGCGCCTGGGGCAGGGCAAGCGCCTCCGCCTGCCACGGGCCGACGGCGCGCTCCAGCTGGTGATGCTGGGCGGCCAAGAGCAGCGGCACTTGCGCTTCCGCGGCCATCGCTGCGGCGACGATATGCGTGCTGATGATGGGATTGCGCTTTTGCGGCATGGTGCTGGAGCCGCCGCGGCCGGTCTCGGTCGTCTCGACCAGCTCGCCCAGCTCCGTCTGGGCCAGGAGCGTCACGTCGCCGGCGAATTTCGCGAGGCTGCCGGCGACGAGGCCGAGCCAGGCGCCGAGTTCCGCGATCGTGTCGCGCGCGCTGTGCCAAGGGGCGATGGGGGCGGCGAGGCTTAGATCCGCCGCAAGCCGCTCGGTCACGGCGCGGCCCTGCGGCCCAAGCGAGGCGAGCGTGCCGACGGCGCCGGCGAACTGGACCTGCAGCAGGCGCGGCCTCAGCTGATGGAGCCGTTCGACATGGCGCAGGAACGGCATGAGCCAGACCGCTGCCTTGTAGCCGAAGCTGACCGGCAGCGCTTGCTGCAGGAAGCTGCGCCCGGCCATGACGGTCAGGCGATGGGCGTCGGCCTGCCGGGCGAGCGCCCGGACGAGCGCCGCCAGGTCGCGCTCGAGGATGTCGAGTGCCGCGCGAAGCTGCAGCACCAGCGCCGTGTCGGTGATGTCTTGGGTCGTCGCCCCCCAATGGACCCAGCGCCCGGCCTCGGGGCCGGCCGCCTTGGTCAGCGCCTTGACGAGTGCCATGACCGGCTGGCCCGCCTTCTCGGTCTCGACGCGGAATGCTGCGAGATCGAGCCGATCGGGGTCGGCTGCCGCGGCGATGGCCTCGGCGGCGTCGGCCGGGATGACGCCGACGGCCGCTTCCGCGCGGGCGAGTGCGACCTCGACCGTCAGCATGAACCCGAGGCGCCGGCGGTCCGCGAACAGGTCGCGGATCTCGTCGGTGCCGTAGAGCCCGCCGAACAGCAGTGAATCGGCGGGGTTCAACGTCATGGCCGCCTCAGATCTCGAAGAACACGGTTTCGCCCTCGCCCTGCAGGACGATGTCGAAACGGTAGGTCTTGACCGGGGCGCCCGCAACCGGCGTCGCGATCAGGGTCTGCCGCCGGGCGGCGTCCGGCACCAGTGCCAGCACCGCGTCGCTGTCGTTGAGCGGCTCATCGGCGAAATAGAGCCGGGTCGAGAGATGGTTCAAGAGGCCGCGGGCGAAGATCGTGACGGCAATGTGCGGCGCCTGCAGGCTGTTGCCGCGGCCGGGCACGGCACCAGGCTTGACCGTCTCGAACCGGTAGATGCCGTTGGCGTCCGTTCGGGCGCGGCCGAAGCCGTGGAACGCCGGATCGCGCGGCTTGTCCTGGGTGTCGGCCGGGTGGTCGTAGCGGCCGGCGGCGTTCGCCTGCCAGATCTCGATCATGGCGTCGGTCACGAGCGCGCCGTCGCCGTCGGTCACCTTGCCTTCGACGATGATGCGCTCGCCCTGGCTCGCCGGCCGGGTCACGGTCGATTGGCCGTCGCGCAGGAGCGCATGATGGAAGAACGGGCCGATCGTCTGGGAGCTGGTCAGTCCGGACATGTCAATTCTCCATCGGGGTCGCGTGCCGGCCGCGCAGCACGATGTCGAAGCGGTAGCCCAGCGCATATTCCGGCTGGGTCACCTCGATGTCGAAATGCGAGACGAGCCGCTGGCGTGCTGCCGCGTCCGGGATGCTGTTGTAGATCGGGTCGAGCGCCAGGAGCGGGTCGCCCGGGAAATACATCTGGGTGATGAGTCGGGTCGCCATGCCGGGGCCGAACAGGCTGAAATGGATGTGGTTCGGCCGCCAGGCATTGTGGTGGTTCTTCCACGGATAGGCGCCGGGCTTGATCGACTGGAAGCGATAGGTGCCGTCGGCGTCGGTCGTGACGCGACCGCTGCCGAGGAAATGCGGGTCGAGCGGTGCCGCGTGCTGGTCGACCGGATGATGGTAGCGACCGGCGGCGTTGGCCTGCCAGATCTCGAGCACCGTGTGCGGCACCGGACGGCCGTAGTCGTCAAGCACGCGGCCGGTCACGATGATCCGCTCGCCGACCGCCTCGCCGCCATTGTACTTCGTGAAGTCGGCGACGGTCGGGCCCAGCACGTCGGCGCCGGGCTGCGGCCCGGTCACCTCGGTCAGCGTATGGGGCAGACGGACCAGCGGCTGCGCCGGCGAGCGCAGGATGGTCGATTTATATTCGGGCGAGGCGTAGGCCGGGTGTGTCCCCGCCGGCACCGGGTTGAAACTGTCGGGCGTGCTCATGGCTGCTGCTCCATTTCGGCGAAGACCGTCTTGGCGATGCGGAAGGCGCTGTTGGCCATCGGAACGCCGGCATAGACCGCGACATGCATCAGGGCCTCCTTGACCTCGTCGGCCGTGACCCCGGTCTGGCGCGTAGCACGGAGGTGCATGGCGAATTCCTCCTCGTGCCCCAAGGCCGCCATCAGCGTGATGGTGATGAGATGCTTTACCCGGCGGTCGAGGCCCGGCCGGTCCCAGATGGCGCCCCAGGCGTGGCGCGTGATGTGTTCCTGGAAATCGCGATCGAAGTCCGTGATCTTCTGGGTCGCGCGATCGACGTGAGCGTCGCCCAGGACCGCGCGCCGGACCTTCATGCCGCGCGCGTAGAGTTCGTCATCCATCGCGGCCGTTCCTCTCCCTTGGGGCTGCCCGGCCGATCGGCCCGGACAATCTGGCTGTCCGGCATTTCAGTTTAAGACCATAACTATTGTCAACAGCGAAGCGTCGTCTCTCTGATGCAATGCTCGCTAATCCGGTATCATGTCCGCGGGTCCCTCGATGAGGGCAGCACATGCAATTCGGTCAACTGAACCGGCGTCAGTTCCTGCCGCTGCTCGCGATCGCCGATGAGGCGATCGAATGAGCGCGTCCTCAGGCGACGGCACCTCTTCGGCGAGGCCACGCGGCGGACGGCTTTTCGTCAAGTACGTGATCTGGCTGATCGGGCTCGTCAGCCTGGTTCTCGTTGCCAACGGCATGCTCGAGGTCTGGTTCTCCTACGAAGAGGCGAAACAGACGCTCGTCCGTATCCAACAGGAGAAAGCGGAGTCCGCCGCTCGGCGCATCGTGGAGTTCGTCGACGAGATCGAGCATCAGATCGGCTGGACGACGAACGCGCAATGGGCGAGGGGCTCTGCCGACCAGCGCCGCTTCGACTATCTTCGGCTGCTGCGGCAGGTACCCGCGATTACCGAGCTGGAACAGCTCGACGGCGACGGTCGCGAGCAGCTCAAAGTCTCGCGTCTTGCCATGGACGTTGCCGGGAGCGGCATCGACTACTCCGAGGAGCCCAGGTTCAAGGAAGCGGTCGCGAGGAAGATCTGGTTCAGCCCGGTCTATTTCCGCAAGCAGTCCGAGCCATACATGACCATCGCCCTTGCCCAGGCTGGCGGCCACCCCGGGGTCACCGTCGCCGAGGTCAACCTGAAGCTGATCTGGGACGTGGTGAGCGCCATCAAGGTGGGCAAGGCAGGCTATGCCTATGTCGTGGGACAGGACGGCCGCCTCATCGCCCATCCCGACATCAGCCTGGTCCTTCGCGACACCGATCTTTCGGCGTTGCCTCAGGTCGCAAAAGCGCTTGCCGCCCCGGACAGCATGCAGGATGCGGCCGAGCGGGTGACAATCGCCCCGAACTACGCCGGGGCCTCGGTCCTGACGGCGCACGCCACTATCGCGCCGCTGCACTGGCTCGTCTTCGTCGAGCTGCCCGCAAGCGAAGCGCTTGAGCCGCTTTATGCGCTGCTTGCGAGGTCCGGCGCGCTGCTCGGCCTGGGTTTTCTCCTTGCGGCGATCGCGGGCTGGCTTCTCGCGCGCCACATGGTGATTCCGATCCGGCGGCTGCAATTGGGTGCCGAGCGGCTTGGTTCGGGCGAGTTCGACTACCGCATCGAGGTGCGCACGGGCGACGAGATCGAAGAACTCGCCGACTGCTTCAACCGCATGGGCGCGCAGCTCCAGGAGTCCTATGCGACGCTGGAATCGAAAGTCGAGGCGCGCACGCGCGATCTATCGGAGGCACTGGACCACCAGACCGCGACCAGCGACGTGCTCCGCGCGATCAGCAGCTCGCCCGCGGACGCGCAGCCGGTGTTCGAGGCGATCGCAGCGAGCGCGCAGCGACTTTGCGAAGGCGATTTCGGCGTCATCTTTCGCTATGACGGCAGGCTTGCGCATCTGGTGGCCTTGCACGGCATCGACGTCGAGGAAATCGCGCCGCTGCAGGCGGCGTTCCCGTCGGAGCCGGTTGGCCTTCTGGCCGAAGCCATCGAGCAACGGACCGTCGTGCACGCGCCGGACATCATGGTCGACCCGCGCAGTCGCATGCGGCACACGGTCGCGAAGGCCGGAGGCCGGGCGTTCGTGTTCGTACCGATGGTGCGCGACGGCCTTGCCATCGGCGCCATCCTGGTCATGCGTCGGCGCCCCAGCGCCTTCACCGATGTGCAGATCAACCTGTTGCAGACATTCGCCGACCAGGCGGTGATTGCAATCGAGAACGCCCGCCTGCTCGGTGAGCTGCGCCAACGCACGACCGAACTTGCCCGATCGGTCGATGAGCTCACGACATTGCGCGAGGTCGGTCAGGCCGTGAGCTCGACGCTCGACCTCGGCACTGTCCTCACGACCATCGTCACGCGCGCCGTCGCGCTGTCCGGCGCGGATGCCGGGGCAATCTTCCGTTACCGCAAGTCCGACCGCCGGTTCCTGCTCGGCACGTCCTGGGGATATGACGAAGCGCTGACGGAACAGATCCGTGGTGTGCGGATCCGCGAAGACGAGACGATGGCGCTCGCTCGCGCGGTCAAGGCGCGCGCGCCGGTTCAGATTCCCGACCTCAGTGCCGGACCTCACCTGCCGCTGCGCGACATTATCGTTGCCGCCGGGTTCCGCTCCGTGCTGATCGTCCCGTTGGTTGGCGCCGAGCGCGTGTTCGGCGCGCTCGCGATCCAGAAGAAGACGCTCGGGGAGTTCCCCGAGGACACGGTCCATCTGATGCAGACCTTCGCCAGCCAATCGGCCTTGGCGATCCAGAACGCCAACCTCTTCCGCGAGGTCGAAGAGCAGGGCCGCGCGCTCGCCGTCGCGAGCCTGCACAAGTCGCAATTCCTCGCCAACATGAGTCACGAGCTGCGCACGCCGCTCAATGCAATCCTCGGCTACGCCGAGCTGCTCGCGGACGGCATTTACGGAGACCTCCCGGAGAAGGTGCTGGATGTGCTGGCGCGTGTTCAGGCCAACGGCAAGCACCTTCTCAGTCTCATCAACGACGTGCTCGATTTCAGCAAGATCGAGGCGGGCCAGCTCACGCTGGCGATAGACGATTATTCGATGGCGGCGATCGTGACCTCCGTCGTGGCGTCGACCGAGTCCCTGGCGCGCGCGAAAGGGCTGACACTCGGCACCAATATCGCCGATGGCATGCCGCTCGGTCGAGGCGACGAGCGGCGGCTGGCCCAAGCGCTCCTGAACCTTGTCGGCAATGCGATCAAGTTCACCGACGAAGGAACGGTCGAACTCGCCGCCACGGCTACGGGCGGCAACTTCGAGGTCGCCGTGCGCGATACCGGTCCCGGCATTGCCGTGGCCGACCAGGAGCGTATCTTCGAGGAGTTCCATCAGGTCGACAACACGACGACGCGGGAGAAGGGTGGCACCGGACTGGGTTTGGCCATCGCGAAGCGCATCGCCGAAATGCACGGGGGCCGCCTGACGGTCGAGTCCGCGCCGGGGCTAGGCTCGACCTTCCGTCTGGTCGTGCCGGTCCAGGCCGAGGAGCAGAAGGAGGCGGCGCAATGACGAAGCGGGTGCTCGTGGTCGAGGACACGGAGGACAACCGCCGGATCGTTCGCGACCTCCTGACCAGTGCTGGCTATGAGCTCCTCGAGGCCGCCGACGGGCCGAGCGGCGTCGCGATGGCGGCGAGTCACGCCCCCGACCTCATCCTCATGGACATCCAGCTGCCGGGGATCGACGGTTACGAGGCGACGCGGCGGCTCAAGTCCGATCCTGCGACAGGGCACATTCCCATCATCGCCGTCACCTCCTATGCCCTGCCGGGCGACGAGGCGAAGACGCGCGCGGCTGGCTGTGACGGCTACATCGCCAAGCCGTTCAGCCCGCGCCAGCTCTTGGCGATGGTGCGCGAATCTCTCGGCTGAATGGCTGCGCCATGCATGATCCGCCCCGCATCCTGATCGTCGACGATAACGAGGCCAACCTCGACATTGCCCGGGTGCGTCTCGAAAGCCGTGGCTATGAGATCATCACCGCAACCGATGGCGAGGCGGCGCTTGAGCGTGTCCGGCGAGACCGGCCTGACCTCGTTCTCCTCGACATCATGATGCCGAAGCTCGATGGCATCGAGGTGACGCGGCGCCTCAAGGCAGACGCGAGCTTGCCGTTCATTCCGATCATCCTTGTCACCGCCAAGGCCGACGCCAAGGACGTCGTGTCGGGTCTCGACGCCGGCGGCGACGACTACCTCACGAAGCCTTTCGATCATGCCGCCTTGGTTGCGCGCGTCAGTTCGATGCTGCGGATCAAGGCGCTTCACGACACGGTGCAGGAGCAGGCGGCGGAGCTCGCCTCCTGGAACAAGACGCTCGAGGAGCGTGTCGCGGCGCAGATCGGCGAGATCGAGCGCGTCGGCCGCCTGAAGCGCTTCCTGCCGCCGCAACTCGCGGAAATGATCGTTTCGGCCAGCGACGACCGCATTCTCGAGAGCCACCGCCGGGACATCGCGGTGCTGTTTTGCGATCTGCGGGGCTTCACAAGCTTTGCCGAGGTCGGCGAGCCCGAAGAAGTGATGGCGCTGCTCGACGGCTACCATCAGGCCTTGGGTCCGCTCATCCATCAGTTCGAGGGCACGCTCGAGCGGTTCACCGGCGACGGGCTCGTGGTCTTCTTCAACGATCCGCTCCCGTGTCCCGACCCGGCCGAGCGTGCCGTCCGGCTCGCCGTCGCCATGCGCGATGCGGTTGCACTTCTTGCGGCGAGCTGGCGCAAGCGTGGCCATGAGATCGGCTTCGGCATCGGCATTGCGCAAGGCTTCGCCACATTGGGGCGGATGGGCTTCGAAGGGCGCGCCGACTATGGGGCGATCGGCACCGTGACCAATCTGGCGGCTCGGCTTTGCGCCGAGGCAAAGGACGGCGAGATTCTGGTAACCGCCCGCGTCGCTGCGGCAGTCGAGCCCTTTGCCGACCTCCGCTCGCTTGGCGAAGCGACCTTCAAGGGCCTCAGTCGGCCAACGGAAGTGAGTCACGTGATCGGACTGAAGCAGGGTTAATCTTGCGTGGAGGCGCAGATGAGGCGGCGCGAACTGATCGCATTACTTGGCGGTGCGGCGCTCATCTGGCCGCTCGGCGTCCGCGCGCAGCGAGCGGGCAGGGTCTTCAGGATCGGGTACTTCTACCTTGGTCCGCCGCCTCCAGACCCTCACGAGGCGCCGCCTTGGCCGACGTTGCGCAAACTGGGATATGTCGAGGGCACCAATCTCGTTGTCGAACGCCGATTCGCGGCGGGGCGAAGGGACATGCTTGCCACGATCGCGTCCGAATTCGTCGCCTCAAGGCCGGATGTGATACTGGCGCAGGGCTATCAGGCGGCCGAGGCGGCAAGCAAGGCGACCCACGACATTCCGATCGTTGTCCTCGGCGGGGGTGATCCCATCGGGACGGGCCTCGTCAAAAGCCTCGCGCGGCCCGGTGCCAACATCACCGGCGTTACCGAGGCCTCGACCGAGTTGAGTGCGAAACGTCTCGAACTGCTCAAGGAGGCGATACCCGCGGTCTCGCGTGTGGCGGTGCTGTGGAACGCGGCCGACCGCGCGATGACCCTCCGCTTTGACGAAATCGAGGCCGCGGCCAAAACGTTGCAGGTCGCGATTCAGCCGCTGGGGGTTCGGGAGCCGGAGGATTTCGACGACGCCTTCGCCGCGATGCGTCGCGATCGACCCGACGCGATGTTCATGATCACCGACGCCCTGACCAATCTCAATCGCAAGCGGATCGTCGAGTTCGCCGCGGAGATCCGACTCCCGGCGGTCTACGAGTTCCGCGAACCGGTCTTCGACGGCGGCCTCATGTCCTATGGGCCGAATATGCACGACCTCCAGGGACGCGTCGCCTATTACATCGACAAGATATTGAAGGGCGCCAAACCCGGCGATCTGCCGATGGAGCAGCCGACCAAGTTCGAACTGGTCGTCAACCTCAAGACCGCCAAGGCGCTCGGCCTCACGATCCCGCCCTCGATCCTCGCCCGCGCCGACGAGGTCATCGAATGACGTCGCGATGAGGACGCGCACTTCGCCAACCGGTTTCTCAATGAAATCAAGTCACCGCGATTGGTTTTATGGTTCCGGGCAGAGATTCGCCGATCGTCATGGCCGGGCTTGACCCCGCCCGCCGCATCGGCCGACGATGCGCGCCCGGCTTGGCTAAAGAAGCGCCGAGCCGCCGTGCGTGGACGTCCGGGGCAAGCCCGGGCATGACGAAATGAGAGGGAGTAGAGCGCCATGCCGTTCGTTCTGGTCAACGGTCTCTCGGTCCATTATCGGATCGCCGGCCCGGCGGAGGCGCCGCCGCTGCTGCTGATCCATTCGCTCGGCACCTCGCTTGAGATGTGGGCGCCGCAGGCGGAGGCGCTCGCCGAGGATTTCCGGGTGATCTCCTACGATCTGCGCGGCCATGGCTTGAGCGAGGGGACGGCGGGCGCCTATTCGCTCGGCATGCTCGCGGGCGACGCGGTGGCGCTCCTGGGCGCCCTCGGCATCGAGCGCGCCCATGTCGCGGGCGTGTCCTTGGGCGGCATGATCGCGCAGACGCTCGGCATCGAGCATGGCAGCCGCGTCCGCTCGCTCGTCTTGGGCGATACGGCGAGCGTGATCGGGCCCAAGAGCAACTGGGACAGCCGCGCCGCCGCCATCCGGACGGACGGCATGGCCACGCTCGTGGATGCGATCCTCGCGCGCTGGTTCACGGCGGAATTCATCGCCGCCGCGCCGGAAGTGGCCCGGGGCTTCGGCGCCATGCTGCTGCGCATGCCGCCGGAGGCCTATATCTCGGCCGCGTTCGCCGTGCGCGACGGCGACACGACGTCTGCGCTCGGCCGCATCGCCTGCCCGACGCTGGTGCTGGTCGGCGACCAGGATGTCTCGACGCCGCCGTCGGCCGCCGAGGCGCTCAGCGCGGCCATCCCGGGGGCGAATCTCACGGTGCTCGCGAATGCCGCCCATATCCCGACCGTCGAGCGGCCGGCCGAGGTCACGGCGGCGATCCGTCAGTTCCTGGCCGGGCTCTGACAGCATGCTTCGGCGTTGGGCGCCGGCGCTTCTTGGCCGCCTGGCGCTGGCGGCTCTCGCCGGCGCCCCTGCGACGGCCCACGCCGCGGGCCAGCTGCGCATCGGCCTGCAGGATGATCCGGACAGCCTCGACCCGGCGCTCAACTGGACCTATGTCGGCCGTCATGTGCTGCAGTCGATGTGCGACAAGCTCGTCGATGTCGGCGCCGATCTCTCGCTCGTGCCGATGCTGGCGACGGGGTGGCACTGGTCGGACGATGCCAAGACGCTGACGCTCGAGCTCCGCGACCATGTGACGTTCCAGGACGGCACGCCGTTCGACGCGGCGGCCGTCAAGTTCAGCCTGGAGCGCGAGCTGACCCTGCCCGGCAGCCGGCGCAAGAGCGAGATCGACGCGATTGAGGCGGTCGAGGCCACGGGACCGCTTGCCGTCACGATCCATCTTTCGAAACCGGCGGTACCGCTCCTCGCCGCCTTCGCCGACCGGCCGGGCATGATCGTGAGCCCCAAGGCCGCGACCGAGGCGGGGGCCAATTTCGCCCAGCATCCGGTCTGCGTCGGGCCCTATCGCTTTGCCGAGCGGGTCGTGCAGGACCACATCACGCTCGAGCGGGATCCCAACTACTGGCGCGCCGGCGACTACACGTTCGACCGGCTCACCTATGTGCCGATCAGCGACACGGCGGTCCGGCTCACCAACCTGCGCTCGGGCCAGCTCGACCTGATCGAGCAGGTGCAACCGACCGACATGAGCCAGGTCAAGGCGGACAAGTCGCTCCAGGGCTTCGAGACGATGGGCCTCGGCTATAGCGGCATCACCTTCAACATCGCGAACGGCGCGCGCGCCGACAATCCGGCCGGCAAGTCCGCCGCGGTCCGGCGGGCGATCAGCCTGGCGATCGACCGCGAGGCGATCGTCCAGGTCGCGTTCGACGGCCGCTTTCCCGCCGGCAACCAGCCGTTCCCGCCGGCCTCGCCCTATTACGACACGGCTTTACCAGTGCCGAAGCGCGATCTCGCCGGGGCCAAGGCGGCGCTGGCTTCGGCCCATGTCGGGCCGGTCACGCTCGAGCTCCTGATCCCGACCGACCCGGTGCGCGCGCAGATCGGCCAGATGATCCAGGCCATGCTGGCCGAGGCCGGCATCACCGTGAACCTGGTGCAGAGCGAGTTCGTGAGCCTGCTCGACCGTACCCGGCGGGGCGATTTCCAGGCCGACCTCATCGCCTGGAGCGGCCGGGTCGACCCTGATCTCAACATTGCGCCGCTCCTGGGCTGCGGCGCCGCCGGCAACGACGGGCACTTCTGCAATGCCGATCTCGACGCCGCCCTCGCCGCGGCGCGCGCCACGCCGGATCCGGCCCAGCGCAAGCCCGCCTATGCCAAGGCGACCGCCGTGCTCGAGGACGAGCTGCCGATCGTCTATCTCTACCACGCCCAATGGCTCTATGCGGCGAAGGCGAAGCTCCAGGGCTTCCGCCCACGGCCCGACGGCATCATTCGGCTCGACGGCGTGACGCTGGCCCCTTAGGTCGATCGGCCCCTAAGGTCGATCGGAAGAGACGCCGCCGCCGGATTTATTGTGCGGCAATGGCGGCGATCTCATCTTTGAGCGCCTTGCTCAGAAGCCCGACACCGTCCTCGTCAATGTCCGCGATGCGCCAGTTCCCGTCGACCGCCACCAGCTCGAACCGGACGACCGTTGCCGTGCCGAGATTGTTGAAGCGCGCGGTCGCATCGGAGCGGCCGGGGGCGGACTGATGGGAGGAAATGCGGACGGATCGAATGTCAAAGTCCTGACAGGCGCAGATCGGATCGGCCTCGAGAACGCCGACCTCCCCGTTCACTGCTTTTTCATCCGCCAGGAAGAGTTTCACGAGCGCAGGCGCGTAGATTGATGCCGCATCGGCATCCGTGGGAGCGATGGGCTTGCCCCCGGATTTATACCGGCCGTACACGCTGTGCAGGAAGGCGTCGACCGACGGCTTGTCCTGGGCATGGGCCGTCGCGCAACCAATGAAGAGGCCGCTGACGAGGAGAAGCGTCAATCCCGGTAACCGGCTCATCGCACGGCCTTCGCGCACATCCAGGTCGCGTAAGGGTGCGCATTCTGGTCGAGATGCCTTACTGCGGTCTCAGTATCCGGTGCGGTTGATGCCATCTGATCGTTGCCCCGAGCCAACGGTTCCAGAGCTTACCTCGGTAAGCTGGCCGCAACAACGGATGGCTGCAGCTCCATCGATGCAACTTACCGTTAAGCGCCGATCAGGCCCAGCTGCGGGCTCGACGGTTCGGCGAAGTCGCGCTTCGGGATGCGGCCGGCGGCGCGGGCGAGCCGGCCCGCCTCGATGCCGTGGCGGAGGGCGGCCGCCATGGCGACCGGGTCATTCGCCTTGGCGACCGCGGTATTGACCAGCACCGCGCTGCAGCCGAGCTCCAGGGCGAGGCAGGCGTCGGACGCGGTGCCGACGCCGGCGTCGAGGATGACCGGCACCGGCGAGCGGGTGCAGATGCGCTCGATCGCCCGCGGGTTCTCGATGCCGTTGCCGGAGCCGATCAGGCTGCCCAAGGGCATGACCGCGACACAGCCGACGTCGGCCAGCTTGCGCGCGGTGATCGGGTCGTCGTTGGTGTATGGCAGTACGGCGAAGCCCTTGTCGACGAGCTCGGTCGCGGCGCGCACCAGCTGCTCGACGTCGGGATAGAGCGTGTCGCGGTCGCCGATCAGCTCGAGCTTCAGCCAATTCGTGCCGAGCGCTTCGCGCGCGAGCTCCGCCGTCAGCACCGCGTCGCGCACGGTGGCGCAGCCGGCGGTGTTCGGCAGCAGGCGGAACCGATCACCCAGATCGTCGACCAGGCTGCCCTCATAGCCGTCGAGGCTGATGCGCCGGACCGACATGGTGACGATTTCGGCGCCACCGGCCTCCAGCGCCGCCATCAGGCTCGCCCGGTTCGGATAGCCCGCCGTGCCCATCAGCAGGCGCGAGCCGACCGGCACGCCGGCGATTTCGAAGCGATCCGTCATTGTTCCTTCCTCTCTCAACCACCCTGCATCGCGCGGATCACCTCGACCCGGTCGCCGGCCGCAAGCGTCGCCTCAGCCCAGCGGGCGCGTGGTACCACCGCGCCGTTCAAGGCGACGGCGACGCCGCGCGCCTCGGCGGGAATGCCGAGCGTCGCGACGAGCGCCGCGATCGTGTCGGCGTCGAGCGCGCGCTCCGCGCCGTTCACCTGAATGGTCGCACTCATGGGCGAGGCTCCTTCTCGAACCGGTCGAGGCCGAAGGGACGGATGCGGTCGCTGGTCCGGCCGATGAGGATCAGCTCGGTCATCGCCTCGGCCGTCGCCGGCGTCAGCAGGATGCCGTTGCGGTGATGGCCGGTCGCGACCAGCAGCCCGTCGATGCCGGTCGGGCCCAGGATCGGCTGATCGTCGGGCGAGCCCGGACGGAAGCCCGCCCAGGTTTCGTGAACCGGCAGATCCTCGATCGCGGGCAGCGTGCGCCAGGCGTCGTCGAGCAGGCCCAGGAGGCCACCCGCCGTGATCTCGGCGTCGAAGCCGCGCTCCTCGACCGTGGCACCGACCAGCAACCGGCCGTCGGCGCGCGGTACCAGATAGCAATGCCCGCCCCAGACCACATGGCGGACGAGTGGTGCCGCCGGTGGCATGCGGAGCGCCAGCATCTGGCCCTTGACCGGCCGGGTCGGTGGCCGTACCGCCGCGGGCAGGCCCGGCACCATCCGGCTCCAGGCACCGGCCGCAACGACGGTCACGTCGGCGGCATGGCGCGCCTCGCCCGCGACGATGCCGACGGCGCGGCCGCCGGCCATGTCGACCGACGCCTCGACGCCGGTCACGAGCCGGCCGCCGGCGCGCCGGAACGCTTGCGTGAGCGCGGTTGCGAGCAGGCGGTTGTCGACTTGGTGGTCGTTCGGGCTGAAGGCGGCGGCAACCAGGCTCGGGGCCAGGCCCGGCTCGCGCTCGCGCGCGGCGGCGGCACCCAGCCACTCGAATACGCCGCCGAGCGAGCGCTGGAACTGGATGCCGTGGCGCAGCTTTTCCGCCTGGTCGCGGGTGAAGGCGCACACGAGCGTGCCGGTCGTGTCATATCCCACCGGCAGGCCCGCCGCTGCCTCGAGCTCGGCCGCGAAGCCGGGCCAGAGCGCCTGGCTCCAGCGGGCGAGCTGGAACAGCGCCTCCTCGGTCGGCTCCGCCTCGATGCCGGCGGCGAGCATGCCGGCCGCCGCCCAGGAGGCGCCGCGGCCGGTCTCGCCATTGCGCTCGACAAGCGTCACCGGGCAGCCGGTGCTGGCCAGGCGCCAGCCGAGGGCCAGGCCGATGACGCCGCCGCCGATGATGGCGACGGAAGGGCGGGTAGAGGATGAATCGATGGGAGAAGCGTTCTGCATCTCGTGCATCCCTTCGCTGGCATGACCCAGATCAGGTGTTGTGGGTATGATCTCAGCCGCCGGCAGATCCAGACGGCACCCCATGACACGTTACCGGGACCCTAGCACCGGCCCGGCGGCGGCTTCAATGCTTCAGGAGCGCGCGGCATTCCAGCCATCGTCCCGACGCACATCGATCCCCCGCATATCCAGCTCACGACGACGGAGCTTCTTCGCATGATCAGTTCGGTGCGCAATCACCCGCGGCTCTTCGGCTCGGCCGCACTCGGCGTCGCGGTCGGCCTGCTGTTGCCGGCCGCCTGGTCGCAAGGCCTGCGCATGATCTTGGGCTGGGACGTGGCGGCGGGTCTCTACCTGCTGCTCGCCTGGATCATGTTCCTGCGCTCGGACACGGCGAATGTGCAGAGCCGGGCGCTTGTCGAGGACGACGGGCGCTGGGCCATCCTGGCGATCAGTGCCGGCGCCGCCGCGACCAGCCTCGGCGCGATCGTGGACCTGCTCGCCGACTTCAAGAACCTGCCGCCGGGCGAGGGGGTGGCCCATCTGGCCGCCGCCGTGGTGACCATCCTCCTGTCCTGGTTGTTCCTCCATACCGTGTTCACGATGCACTACGCGCACGAATTTTACGGTGCCATCGGCGACGGCACGGCCGGGCGGCGCAAGACGCGCGGCGGCTTCGCCTTCCCCGGCGACGCCAAGGCCTGGAACTATCTCGATTTCGCCTATTACGCCTTTACCATCGGCATGACTGCTCAGACCTCGGATATCGCAGTCACCACAACCGCCATGCGTCGCCTGACACTCGCCCACGCCGTACTGACGTTCTTTTTTAATACAGTTGTACTCGCCTTCAGCGTGAACATTGCAGCGAGTCTGCTTTAATCTGGGTTTCGACAAATTTAATCGATTCGCGGGCGATTTTTCATAGTACAGTACCGCGGAATGATTGGAGAGCGGGCCTCGCCATGGTGTCGGCCAAGAACCTTTTCGACGAGAGCAGCGGTGCCGCCGTGCCGGGCGAGCGCGTCAGCCGCCGGCACTATTTTGTCGCCAACCTGTTCAGCATCGGGCTGCTCGTCGTCGCCGTCGTCGCGACGCCGGTCGCGACGCTGCCGCTGCCGCCGGTGCCCGGCTACACGACCGTGTTCGGTACGGCGATGTTCGTCATCAACATCCTGTTGGCGGCATTCCTGTTCAGCAAGGGGGCGATCGAGGATCGCGAGGACGCGGTCCGGCTGGGTGCGGCCTATTTCTTCATCGCGGCGATCTTCGTGCCGCTGACTGCCGCATCGCCTGGCGGGATCATGGCGGGGCCGGTGATCGGCAATGCGGACAGCGAGCTCTGGCTCTGGTGCGGCTGGCATCTGGGCTTCGCGCTTGCGATCCTGCGCTATGCCCTGCTGCCGCGTCCGGTCGGCCGGGCCTCGCCGGTGTTCCGCCAGGTCCTTTCCGTGCTCGTCATCGTGCTTGCGGTCACGCTGGTGACCGACTTCGGCGCCGACCGCCTGCCGGTGGTCTCCGGTGCCGCCATTTCCGGTGGTGCCATTTCCGGCGGTGGGGGGACGCAGTTCGCCGGCTGGGCGGCCGCCCTGCCGCTTTCGATTCTGGCGCTGCTCATGCTCGCGACGGCCGCGGTGGCACGGCTCGGTGCCCGCACGCCGGAGCAGCTCTGGCTCAGCGTCGGCATGGTCGCCGCCTGCTTCGACGTGTGGCTGACCTATCGCGGCGGCGCGCACTTCTCGCTCGGCTGGTATCTCGCCATGTTCGGTAGCGTGTTCACCTCGCTCACCGTGATGGTGTCGCTGTTCTATGACCTGACCCGGGTCTACGGCCACCTGGCGGTCGCGAACGAGGCGCTGCTGGACCAGGCCGGGCGCGACGGGCTTACAGGCCTGTTCAACCGGCGGCGCCTCGACGAGGCGCTCGCGCGCGAATGGCTGCGCGCCAAGCGCGACCGCCAGCCGCTCTCGGTGCTGATGATCGACGTCGACTATTTCAAGGGCTTCAACGACACCTATGGCCATCAGGAAGGCGACGCCTGCCTGCGCCGGCTCGCGGCCGTGCTCCAGGATGCCGTCCGCCGGCCGGCCGATTTCGTGGCACGCTACGGCGGCGAGGAATTCCTCGTCTGCCTGCCCGGCACGCCCGCCGCCGGCGCCTACGAGATCGCGACCAAGATCCGCAAGGCGCTCTGCGATCTCGCGATCCCCCATGCGGGCAGCCCGCTCCATGTCGTCACGATCAGCATCGGGCTCGCGAGCCTGGTGCCGCCGGAGGGCATGATCGCCGACCAGCTGGTCGCGGCGGCCGACATGGGGCTCTACCGGGCGAAATCCGCCGGCCGCGACCGGGTTATGCATGCCGAGCTCAAGGCGTTCCAGACCGGCATCGCGTCTGAGAGCGCCGTCTCCTGGGCGCGCTCGACCTGACGGCGCCCCTCTCGTTACTTCGTCCCGCTCGCGAGGTTGAGCGCCGCCGCTACGGCGGGGTTCATCGCGTCGACCATGGCGGTCGGCATCAGGATGGTGGCGCCACGCTCCTTGGTCGTCTCGTAGATGATGTTCATGGCGCGCAGCTGCAGCGCCGCCGGCTCGCCGGCATAAGTGCGCGCCGCGGCGAGGAACTGTTCGGCGACCGCGGCCTCGGCCGAACCCAGGATGATGCGTGCCTCCTTCTCGCGCTCGGCCTGGGCCTGGCGGCTCATGGCGTCCTGCAGCCCGACCGGGATCGCGACGTCGCGAATCTCGACTGACAGGCACGACACGCCCCATTCCGCGGTCTTCTTGCCGATCACCTCCTTCAAGCGCTCGTCGGCGGCACGCCGTTCGGCCAAGAGCGTCGACAGGAGCGAGGCGCCGATTGTCTCGCGCAATGAGGTCTGCGCCACCCGCTGGATCGCGCGCATGTAATCGGTGATCTCGAGCGCCGCGCGCTCGGCGTCATGGACCTGCCAGAACACGATGGCATCGACGCCGACCGGCACCGTGTCCTTGGTCAGCGCCTGCTCGGCATTGATCTCGGTCGTCTGGATGCGCTGGTCGATGATGACCGCGACCCGGTCGATGAACGGCACGATCAGGAACCAGCCGGGCCCGCGGATCGCCTTCAAGCGGCCCAGGCGCAGCACGACCGCCTTTTCCCACTGGTCGGCGATCAGCAGGCTCTGCGGCGTCAGGATGCCGAGGATGATGAGCGGCACGCCGGCCGCGAACAGGCGCAGGATGCCGATGCAGAAGATGCCGGCGAAAAGGAACAGGCCGGCGAGCAGGATCGCAGGTGCGTTCGCTCTTCTCATGTCGAATGCTCCAGTTGTCTTGATGGCAGTTATCTCGGGGCAGTTGTCTCGGGGGCTTCTGTCTCAAGGGTTGAGCCTGGCGAGAATTTCCCGCGCGATCTCGGCCGGGTCGAGCCCGGCGGCGCGGGCAGTGGCGATGGTCTTGGCGGCGAGCGCCTGGGTTTCGGCCGCGCGGCGCATCGGGTCGAGCGGCGGCGGTGCGCTCGCGACGAAGGTGCCGCGGCCGCGCATGGTCGTCAGCACGCCGTCGCGTTCGAGCTCGCCATAGGCGCGCTGCACCGTATTGAGGTCGATCTTGAGCTGGACCGCGACCTGCCGCATCGTCGGCAGCTGTGCGCCGGGCCGGAGCACGCCCGATCCGATCAGCCCCAGCAGCTGCTCGCGCAGCTGGACATAGATCGGAACGCCGGTGTCGGCCACATGCAACCGGTCGAGCATGAAGGGCTCTATTGTATGAACATGTTCATACAATATGGTATTATCGTGTGGGGCGTCAAGCTGCTGTCGGGGGACATGCCAAACCGGAGTTGGCGCAGCAAACCGGAACGGCGGACGGCCATATCCGGAGGGACGAGCCTGGAAACGCGGGCGTGCGCCGTCATTCCCGCGGATATCGTCGCGGCCGCAAACCGGCCTGGAACCAGTTGACGAGCGATACGGCATCGAAGACCGGCAGGCCGACGTGATCGGCGATGGCGGCGGAAAAGGGGGCGAGGTTGGTGCATTCGGCGATGATCGCGCCGATGTTGCCGTGGTCGCGCACCAGTTGCGCCGCCGCAGCGAGCACCTCTGCGTGCAGTGTCTCATAGGCGACGGTATCGTCGCCCTGCTTAATCGACCGGACGAACTCCGAACCGACCGGCATGCCGACAACCGGGGTATCGCGCGCTATGCCGACTGCATCGAGATAGGGACCGTTCAGTGCATTCCCATCGTACGTGAGGATGCCGACCCGCCTATCCGATGGAATGAGCTGTTGCACCATCGGGAGCTGCAGCAGACTGCTGGTCGCGACCGGCACGCCGCAGAAATCCGCAAGCTCCCGCTGATAGATCGACAAAAACCCGCAGGTGGTCGCAATGCCATCGACGCCAGCCTCGACCAATTCCCGGGCCGCGCGCTTGAAGGGCTCGAGCAGGCTCACGTTGTGCAGGTCGGTCATCCGTGCCGGGGTCGCGTCTTCCACGATCCGGTACTGCACGGGGAACGGCCAGGTGCCGGCATGGCCGATATCGCCGGGGAACCGGCGAAAATGAGTCTTCACCATCAAGATGCCGATGGTAACGCCGTAGAAGGTCTTCTTACCCATGGGCTTTCCGGGGTTGGAGCGGAGGATTGCCGTCGGAGAACGACGGGAAGCACTTCACCAGGCCGGGATCACGGTGCCACCGAATTTCGCAAGGATGTAATCCTTGATCGGCTGTGATTCGAAGATGCCGATGAAGCGCTTGATGCGCGGATCGCTCTGTTTGTCTGCCCGCGCGGCCCAGACGATCGCCCATTGCGAACCCTTGTCTTCCAGCATGAGGGCGGATTTGGGATCGAGGCCGGCCAGAACGCCCTTGTTCAGGGTGACCACGCCCGCGCCCAGATCGTCGAGCACCCGCGGCACCTGAATTTCGTCGAGCAGCACGATGTTGAAGCGCTTCGGATTTTCCGCAATATCCTCGAGCTCGGCATGAAGTGCTGCACCGGCGCGGAGCTTGATGAGACCCGCCTTCTCGAGCAGGACAAGCGCGCGCGCTTCGTTGGCCGGATCGTTCGGAATGCCGATCTTGGCGCCCGGGGGGAAATCGGCGACCGCTTTGTATTTCGCAGAATAGATGCCGGCCGGGGCCACGAAACAGGGCTTCAGCGAAACGATCTTGTAGCCTCGCGACGCATTCTGGGCCTCCATGTACGCGACATGTTGAAAATCGTTGAGGTCGATGTCACCGGCCTGCGTCGCTTCATCGATCTGGGTCGGTTCGGTGAACTCGATGACTTTGACCGGAAAGCCCTGTGCCTCGGCGAGCTTCGCCGCCTCGTGCAAAAAATCGGCATAGGGGCCGGGCGATGCGCCAACCCGCAGCGGTGTGTCCGCAGCCCACACGGTGCCGACCGGGAATACGAGCGCCACGAGCATCGCCCACAGGATAAGCATTCTATTCATGTCCAATCCTTATCTGCCGATCCGAATCTGTAATATTGGATGCCTGTCCGAGTGGGCTGCGAGCGCCATTTCGGCGGGAGGCGCCGCCGCTGCGCTCCTCCTGGCGGCAAGCTCAGCGCCCGACGAACTGCACCACGACCCCGCACGCTAGGTGCGGAGCGACGGTGCAGGCGGCCGGCGTGGCGGTGTAAGGCACCGCATGGGCCCCGAGCGTTTCATGGACGGCGTCGAGCGAGCGAACCCTGACGGCGAGGGCCGCCAAGCCTTGGGCAGGCAGGCTGTCGGGGTCGAGCCCGGCGTGACGGACGGCGAAGGCGACAGGGTGGACGAAATGGATCGCGACCGTGCCGGTGTCGACCCGCACCGTATCCGCCGTCTCCCTCACCGGTTCGACGTCCAGCAGGGCACCAAGGACTTCCGCGTCGGCGTGCGGCGTCGCCGAGAGAACCGTCAGGTGATCGAGGCCACAGGCGGTGTTTTCATGCTGAACCAGTTCGGGCAGCCAGGTCGTCTCCGGTGTGCGGTGCTGGCAGCAGAACAGATGGAAGCCGGGTGCGGCGCCGTCGGGAAACTGGCTCGTGCGGAATGCGGCGGCGGCAGTCCGGCCGTCGGGCAGCGCGACCGGGCGGGAAAACTCGAGCGGGTCGGTGAGCCGGATGCCGGCAGCGCGCAGCTCGCCCACCGCCGCGTCCACATTTGGAGTCCTGAGCGCGATTGCGGCCAGGCCTTCGCGCGCGGCGAGCAGGCCGCGCTGGATCGCGTTGGCCGGGGTCGGCGTCACCACGCCCAGCAACTCGAAATAATCGCGCTCGAACATGATCGTGTGGTTGGCCGTGCCCTTATGGGCGCTGTGCGTGCCGCGCGGGGAGACGGTAAATCCCAGGCGCCGGTAGGTGTCCGACGCCGCGTCGAGATCGCGGACGAGCGCGAAGCAATGGTCGATGCCGGCGATGTGCTGGCGCATGAACGCATTTCTCCCCTGAAACATCCGCCGCGTGGTTACGCCGCGAAGACGGCGAGCGTCCGGGCATTGTGTGGACCAGATAGTGCAGCGTCGTGGTGAGGTGTCTCGCTCCTCCCGTTCAACACAGGTGCGGATAGCCGAGGTCGATCGCGTGTTGTTCCAACCTGAGGATCGAGCGGTAGGCGGTTTCCGGCACGAGCTCGAAGCCGTCGAGCAGGAGATCGTCTCTGAGTGCCGCATGGGCGGGCGCCGACGCGACGTCGAAGAGGGCTGATCGCAACAGCTCGATCGTCTCGTCGTCGGTCTCGGCCGACGTGATCAAGGGCAGGCCTGGCGTGGCCTCGGTCCAGCCGAGCACGCGCACCTGCGCGGTGAGCTCCGGCTCGCTTCGGCGTAGCTGGGCCAACGTGACGACGTCGATCGCCGCCAGATCGGCCTTGCCGCGGGCGACCATTGCCAGGCTCGCCCGATGGGATCCGGTCCAGGTCACGCTCTGGAAGAAGGGCCTGCCGTTTGCCAGATCGGCGACCGTTGCGCGCAGCAGGTTCATGCCCGTGTTGGAATGCCGCTGATTGGCCGCGCAGCGACAACCCAGCAGCCCCGCGAGATCGCTGGTGTCGTCGTCGGCGTGGACGATGAGGGCGCTGCCATGGCGGGGCCCATCGCAGCCAAACGCCCGATAGCGTGGCGTCGCCACCAGGCGGACTCGTCCGAGCAGCGACGTCATCAGCGGATAGCCGCAGGTTTGCGCCAGCAGGAGACCGCGATCCTGCCAAAGCCGGTCGAGCGGCAAGCTGCGATCGAGCCTCGCCGGCACGTCACGCAACCCGGCCGCCTCGAGCTTGCCCGCGACGGCTTGCCACATGACATCGTTTGCGGCTGCAAGATGGCCGAAATCATACATGGGCAAGCCCGCCACGCGTCCGCTCATGGTAGCACCTCGAAGCCCGGATGCTCGGCCGGTCCGATCGGTCTCAGAAGATGGCGCGCGAATATCTCGGCGTAGCCGCGCTCGTACAGCATGCCGGGGGCGAGGCCGATTTGGCCACGAAGTCGGCGCCAGGTGTCGGGAATTCGGTACCAGGGCAGGCTCGGCTGCTGGTGATGCACGACATGCAGATTGTTGTTCAGGAACAGGAGGCTCCAGAACCATCCGGCCTCGACGACGGCGGTTCGGTCGATGGGCGCGGGGGCCGCGCGATGCTCCGCAAAGGACCGGATGAGGCCCAAGGCGATCGAGGGATAGACAACCAGCCCGATATACTCCGCGATCGGAATGCGGCAGACGCCGACGATCCAGGCGAGCATCGGCAGCACTGTCAAGCCATGCCGAAGCCAAAGTCGCCGATGATGTGGGTCGGTCCGGGTACGGCGTACTGCCGTCAGCCAGCACCGGCCGACCAGCAGCGCCGGACCGATCAGCATTCTGCCGCCGAGGGTATTGTGCCAACGCAGCAGTGCCACCTGCAGCCGACCGGCATCTCCCAAGGCTCCTCGGTGCAGGTAGTGGGATTCCGGATCCCGGATCGGGTCGGTCAAATCACGGCCATGATCCTTGTGATGGCCGAGGTGCGTTTCGCGATAGAGCGCATAGGGCAGCCACAGGGACAACGGTGGCGCGCCGATGAGTGTGTTCACCCGGCCGAACGGCGTGGGATGGCCGTGGATCGTCTCGTGCTGCAGGGAACCATGCCAGGCGACCAGCACCGCACCGAGCGGTGCCGCCACCCAGAGCGGCAGGTTGCCCCAATTCGAGGTCAGGAAAGCGAAGCCGGCGTAGAGGACGGCCGCGACGGTAATGGTCGGCCATTCCCAGTGACGAAGAGTGGCCAGGCGACCGACATATCGGCGCGCGAGATGGAAGATGCTCATCGTGCCGGGAAGCCGCCGTCGAAAGTGATTTGCGCTTCAAGCGACCGCAGACCGCAGAGGCCGGTACCGGTCATGCATCGACCTCGTTGAAGCCGGCGGCGCAGGCCGCGACGGAACGATCGAGAACGCCCAGAAAGCGGTGCCGGGCCAGTCGGAAACCGGCGTCGCTGAGCCGCCGCTCGCCGGCCGGAGCGCTGCGTTCGATGAAGGCGGCGTCGCCTGGGGCGGGATGCGGGAGATTCCGTTCCCAGCGAAGATAAGCATGCAGCGCAGCTTCGATCCCGCGCGGGCGGGCATCGAGATCGGCAGGATCGGGAGCGTCCGCGCCAGCTGCGGCGTGGCCGGCCGAGATGTGCCGCACAAGGCGATCTAGCGTGAGAGACATGGGGGGCTCCGTCAGGGCCGCGTTCGCTGCGGCGACTGAATGACACCGGTCAAAGCTCGGTTGCGGATAGGCATTGACGCCAGGCGTTCCCGCCGAAGCGGATCCCCGATGGAGATCGTCAGGCGGCCAATGCGGTCCCTGGACTCAGCAACGGCAACAGCGTCCGATCCGAAGGGAACGCCCGATGGTGCGGAGATTGACGTGGCAAGACATTGACCGCGCTCCTGTGAAGATCTGCCCGATAGGCAAGATCCGAGTTCATCCGGGGCGGCATGCCCCGCTTTAGCCGCATTTGTTAAGCGCCCGCAATCTGGTTGTTCAAATCGGCGCTGGATGCATACCTTAAACAACAATTTATGATCGTCAATAGAAAATAATAACACATAATTTATGTTGAAATTTGGTGACGGAGCAGCTTGCTCAACAGGTTGGTCAGCAGACCGCCGAGGCACAGAACGATCAGCGCCAGCCAGCGTCTGTCGCCGGGGATGATCTCATATATCGATAGTGCCGATGGATAATATCGGAATATGCCGGCAAGATTGATGCGTTGGGCGGGCCCTCAACTCATGCCCATCTCAGGTGCCTTGGCACTCTCGAACCACATGCCCGATCGGGCTTCAGGCCCAGACCCCGAATGAGCGGGTGAAATCGATGAAGGCCCTGAGCGGCGCCGGCACGTGGCGCCGGCCGGGATAGTACAGGAACGGGCCCGAGAAATGCTGCCACCAGGGCTCCAGCACCGGCTCGAGCGCGCCGCTGTCGAGGTGGGGGCGCAGCCAGTCTTCGAAGAGCTGGATGATGCCGGTGCCGGCGATCGCGGCATCGACGGCGAGGTCGGTGGCGGCCCCGACGCGGACGAGCAGCGGGCCGGTCGGGTCGACCTTCACCACCTCGCCGTCCCGCTCGAACTCCCAGGTCGTCATCGCGCCGCTGGAGAATTGCCCGCGTAGGCAGGCATGGTTCAACAGATCGCGCGGATGCGTGGGCCGGCCGTGCCGGTCCAGATAGGCCGGCGCGGCCGCGACCGCGAAGCTCTGCCGGCGCGGGCCGATCGGAATTGCGATCATGTCCTGCTCCAGCCGCTCGCCATAGCGGATGCCCGCGTCGCAGCCGGCCGCCAGCACGTCGACGAAACTATCCTCGGCGATCACTTCCAGGCGAATGTCGGGATAGGCCGCAAGGAACGGGGGCACGATGCGCGGCAGCACCAGGCGGGCGGCGCTGACCGGCACGTTGAGCCTGAGCGTGCCGGCCGGCCGGTCGCGAAAGCCGTTGACGACGTCAAGCGCCGCCTCGACCTCGCCGAGAGCCGGACCCAGCCGGTCGAGCAGGCGCGCGCCGGCCTCGGTCGGGACGACGCTGCGCGTCGTCCGGTTGAGCAGCCGGACCCCCAGTTTCTGTTCCAGCCGGCGGACCGCTTCGCTGAGGCCTGACGCACTCCCGCCCGTCTGCCGCGCTGCGTCGCGGAAGCCCCCGGCCCGCGCCACTGCGGCGAAGGCTGTCAGGTCGCCAAGGTCCGCTGCCATTGTTCGTAATCCCGTACAGCCTGTCCCAATTGCGTCCAGTTATCATACGACATGGAATTGTCTACATGCTGGCGAAACCACGGGAGATCGACCATGACCGATATCAGCAAGTCCGGCAGCTACAGGCTCGGCGACCGCACCGTAACGCGTCTCGGCTATGGCGCCATGCAGCTCGCCGGCAAGGGTGTGTTCGGCCCACCAAAGGACCATGCGGGGGCTCTCGCTGTGTTGCGCGAGGCGCTGGCGAGTGGCGTCAACCATATCGACACCAGCGATTTCTATGGCCCGCACGTGACCAACCAGATCATCCGCGAGGCGCTGCATCCCTACACCGACGATCTGACGATCGTGACCAAGGTCGGCGCCAAGCGTGGCGCGGACGCATCGTGGAACCCGGCTTTTTCGGCCGAAGAGCTGACCGCCGCCGTCCATGACAACCTGCGCAACCTGGGCCTCGACGTTCTGGATGTCGTCAATCTGCGCGCCATGTTCGATGTCCACGGGCCGGCCGAGGGCTCGCTCGAGGCGCCGCTGACCACGCTGGCCGAACTGCAGCGGCAAGGGTTGATCCGCCATATCGGTCTCAGCAATGTCACGCGCAAGCAGATCGCCGACGGCCGCAAGATCACCGACATCGTCTGCGTGCAGAACCAGTACAATCTGGCTCACCGCGAGGATGAAGCGTTGGTTGACGAGCTGGCCGCGGCCGGCACCGCCTATGTGCCGTTCTTCCCGCTCGGTGGCTTCTCGCCGCTGCAGTCGAACACGCTGTCGGACGTCGCCTCCCGGCTCGGCGTCACCCCGATGCAGGTGGCGCTGGCCTGGCTGCTGCAGCGCGCGCCGAACATCCTGCTGATCCCCGGCACGTCGTCGATCGGGCATCTCCGGGAAAACCTTGCCGCGGCCGAGCTCGTCCTATCCGCCGAGACCGTGGCCGTGCTCGACCGGATCGCCGGCGAGGAGAAGGCGCACTGATCAGCCGCTAATCCCAGCGCTCGACGACCGACGGCGGCACGCTGACCCACGGATGGCGCCGCACGTCGTAGACCGAGACGGTCGGTGGCGGAAAGCCGGGGTCAGCGAAGGCGCCGACCGCAACCGCGACGAACTCTTCGCCTCCGGCGTGGTCCCAATAGACGGTCGAGCCGCACTCCGGGCAGAAGCGGAACCGCGCGTGGCTACCCTCGTCGCCGATCCGGACATATTCGGCCGCCCGTCCGGCGATCACCAGCTGCTCCCGCCGGAACCGCGCCTGGATGCCGAACGCGCTGCCGGTCCGTTGCTGGCAAGCGAGGCAATGGCACATCGAAACCCGGATCGGCTCGCCCGTGCAGTCGACGGTAAGCTGGCCGCAGCAGCAGGATGCGCGTCGGGTGATCATCCGCGGGCTTCTCCAAAAGATTGCTGCCAGATCTTACCCCAGCCCGCCGCACCGCCGATAGTCGAACTCCAGGGCCAGCGTGGGTCGGGCGCAAGTCGACGATATCGATCGGGTGCAGGATAGGTTCGCGGTCCGGGACCAAGCTTCCGCTTTCCGCTGCGTCACACAGGCTGGGTGGGCTGTTGCGGCTGGCGCACGGCGGCAAGCGCGCCGTGCAGCGTCGGGAACAACCGACCCTCGTCCAGGATCTCGAGAAGACCATGTCGCGTCATGTCGGCCTTGAGATAGAGACCGACCCGGGCGAAGGCGATATTGACGTCGCGCCGCGCCAGTTCCCGGAATAGATCGCTGAGCGAGCGGGCAGCCGAATAGTCGAGATCGGATATTGCCGCCGCTTCGACCACGAACCAGCGCACCGGCGTCGGCGCATGGTCGATGAGCGCCAGGACCTCGTCCGCGAACCGGCCGGCATTGGCGTAGAACAGATCGGCGCTGAACCGGTAGAGGATCAGCCCCGGCTCGGTCTCGAGCCCCGGGGCCGCTGGAACCGGCGCCCAGCCGCCATGTTCGTTGGGCTGCAGCACCATCGTGTGCGGATGGTAGCTGTGCCGCACGTGCCGGAGCAGCGAGAGCGCGATCGCGAGCAGGATGCCGTACTCGACGCCGGCGGCCGCGACGGCGGCGGCCGTGACCAGCGCCAGCGCAAACTCGCTCGGGGTCTCGAGCAGGATCGCGCGCAAGCCGGCGATATCGACCATCCGAACCGCGATCGCGAACACGACACTGGCGAGCACGCATCGCGGCAGGAACTGCAGCGGACCGGTCAGAAACAGGAGCACGACCAGCACGGTCACGGCGAAGCTGACCTGCGCCAGCTGTCCGCGCGCGCCGGCTCCTTCCGCCATGGCGGTCTGGCTCGGGCTGCCGTTGACGACGAAAGCGCCGCCGACCGCGGCGGCGGCATTCGCCGCGGCGAGCCCGAGGATGTCGGCGTCGACGTCGACCCGTTCCTTGTAGCGCACCGCGAACACGCGGGCAGTCGCGGCACTCTGCGCGATGATGACGACGAAGCAGGAACCTGCGACCGGCAGCAGAGGCAAGGTTTTGGTCCAGATCACGTCCGGCAGGCCGAAGGCCGGCACGCCGCTCGGCACCGGGCCGATGGTCGCGATGCCATGGCCGGCAAAGTCGAACCACCAGCTCGCCGCGATGGCCGCCAGCACGACCGCCATGGAGACCGGCAGCCGCGGCGCATAGCGCCGGCCAATGAGAATGATCGCCGCGACCATCGCGGAGAGGGCCAGGGTCGGTCCGTTGACCTGACCCAGCCCGCGGGCGAGCTCCCACAGCTGCACGACGGTCCGGCGCGTGTCGACCGCGATGCCGAGCATGTCGCTCAGCATGGCGATGGCGATCTGGATGCCGACGCCGGTCAGGAAGCCGACCAGCACGGTGCGCGACAGGAAATCGGCGAGGAAGCCCAGCTTGAACAGACGCGCCAGCAGCAGAAGGCCGGCGGTCAGGAGCGCCACCATGCCGACCAGCGCCAGATAATCCGGCGAGCCCGGGCTCGCCATGGCGGAGAGCGAGCCGGCCAGGATGGCGGCCGTACCCGAATCGGCGGCCACGACCAGATGGCGCGAGGAAGCGAAAATGGCGAACGCCACGGGTGCCAGGAGCGCCGTATAGAGCCCGGTCACGAGCGGCATCCCGGCGATGCGGGCATAGCCCAGCACCTGCGGAATGTTCATGGACGCAAGCGCGATCCCGGCCAGGCCGTCCCGCAGGATCGCGGTGCGATCGAGCGGCCCTACACCCCGAAACAGCTTCAAAGCCACCGATGCTCCCAAGTTCTGTCGCTTGATCAACGGGCTACAGGTCTCATGGCCGAGCCCCGTGCCCGCACGGCGCCGCCAGCATAGCCAGCAGCCGCGGGGAAGAGAAAGGGGTGGTGCTGCAGGCGAAAGACGGTCGGGCTGGGCGTCGACCGGGTTTTCGTCGGTTCGACGCCCAGCTGCTGAGCGTTATCCTTCAGCGATCAGGCGGCGTCGAAGCGATCCGCGTTCATCACCTTGTTCCAGGCAGCCACGAAGTCGACCACGAACTTCTTCTGTGCGTCGGCCGAGCCATAGACTTCGGCCAGAGCGCGCAGTTGGGAGTTCGAGCCGAACACGAGATCGACACGCGTGCCGGTCCACTTCAACTTGCCGCTTTCGCGATCAAATCCCTGGAACAGGTTTTCGTCCGAGGTTGGCTTCCACTCAGTGCTCATGTCGAGCAGGTTCACGAAGAAATCATTCGTGAGCGTTTCGGGCTGGTTGGTGAAGACGCCGTGTTGTGACTTGCCGACGTTCGCGTTCAGCACGCGCATGCCGCCCACGAGAACCGTCATCTCCGGCGCGGTCAACGTCAGGAGTTGCGCCTTGTCGACCAGCAGTTCCTCCGCCGAAACGGCATACCTGCCCTTGAGGTAATTGCGGAACCCATCTGCAATCGGCTCGAGCACGGCGAAGGAGTCCGCGTCGGTCTGCTCCTGCGTCGCGTCCGTCCGGCCCGGCGTGAACGGAACCTCCACCTTGTACCCGCCCGCCGTCGCAGCACTTTCGACCGCGGCGCATCCGCCGAGGACGATCAGGTCGGCAAGCGACAGCTTCTTCCCGCCACTTGCCGCGCTATTGAACGCTTTCTGGATCGCCTCAAGGGTTTCGAGCACGCGATCCAATTGGGCGGGCTGGTTGGCCTCCCAGTCCTTCTGCGGGCTGAGCCGGATGCGCGCGCCATTGGCGCCACCCCGTTTATCGGAGCCGCGGAAGGTTGAGGCCGACGCCCAAGCGGTGGAGACGAGTTCGGCAATCGAGAGCCCCGAAGAGAGCACCTTAGCCTTGAGGTCGACGATGTCTTTCGCATCTACCATCGGATGGTCGACGGCTGGGATCGGGTCCTGCCAGATCAGCTCTTCTCCGGGAACCTCGGGCCCGAGATAGCGTGCGCGAGGGCCCATGTCGCGGTGGGTCAGCTTGAACCAGGCCCGGGCGAACGCGTCGGCGAACTGATCCGGATTCTCGTAGAAGCGCCGGGAAATCTTTTCGTAGGCCGGGTCAAACCGCAAGGCGAGGTCGGTCGTCAGCATGGACGGCGCGTGACGTTTCGACCGGTCGTGCGCATCCGGCACCGAACCCGCGCCAGCCTCGTTCTTCGGTCGCCACTGATGGGCGCCCGCCGGGCTCTTGGTCAGCTCCCAGTCGTAGCCGAACAGGTTCCAGAAGAAGTTATTGCTCCATTTTGTCGGCGTTGAGGTCCAAATGACTTCGAGACCACTGGTGATGGCGTCTGCGCCTTTGCCGCTGCCAAAACGGTTCTTCCAGCCGAGCCCCTGTTCTTCGATGCTGGCGCCCTCGGGTTCCGGGCCGACCAGCGTGACATCGCCCGCGCCGTGGGTTTTGCCGAAGGTGTGGCCGCCGGCGATGAGTGCCACTGTCTCCTCGTCGTTCATGGCCATGCGTGCGAACGTCTCGCGGATGTCGCGTGCGGCGGCGAGGGGATCGGGGTTGCCGTTCGGGCCTTCCGGATTGACGTAGATGAGCCCCATCTGCACGGCGGCGAGAGGATTCTCCAGGTCGCGGTCGCCGGTGTAGCGCTTGTCGCCAAGCCAAGTGCCTTCCTTGCCCCAGTAGATGTCTTCCTGGGGCTCCCAGGTGTCAGGGCGCCCACCGGCGAAGCCAAACGTCTTGAAGCCCATGGATTCGAGCGCGACGTTGCCGGCAAGGATCATCAGGTCGGCCCAGGAGATCTTATTGCCGTATTTCTGCTTGATCGGCCAAAGCAGCCGGCGAGCCTTGTCGAGATTGCCGTTGTCCGGCCAGCTGTTGAGCGGCGCGAAACGCTGTTGTCCGCCGCCCGCGCCACCACGGCCGTCACCGGTGCGATAAGTGCCAGCGCTGTGCCATGCCATGCGAATGAAGAGCGGTCCGTAATGGCCGAAGTCGGCCGGCCACCAGTCCTGCGAGTCCGTCATCAAAGCGTGGAGATCGTTCTTCAAGGCCTTGAAGTCGAGCTTCTTGAATTCTTCCGCGTAATTGAATGCTTCCGTGAAGGGATCGGACAGCGAGGAATGCTGATGCAAAATTCTCAGGTTCAACTGGTTCGGCCACCAGTCTCGGTTGGACCGTGCTCCGGCGCTGGTGTGCAGGACCGGGCATTTGCCTGCACTCGTGCCGGCCTCGGGGGACGCCGTCTGCTTCTGATCTTCGGACATGCTCGGTTTCCTCAACAGGGCGTGGCATGCGGTGGCAGGACGCTTCGCACGTCCGCCAGGCATCAGATGGGGTACCCCATCTGTCTGGAATTGTTCTAACTTTGGTTGTTGTTTTGTAAAATTGATTGTCTGGATCAGATCGATTGAGATTGTCGATCGTCACATTCAGCGCTGGTCTGGGACGGGAATGCCTGGGACAGGGAAGCGCAGGCTAGGCTGCGACGACGGACGGAGGGAGACTGTCACGAATGGCCTGCCCGAAGAGCTGAAGTTCGCGGAGCTTCGGGTAGGTCCGGCGCCGGACAAGGCCGATCTGCCGCGAAGATCTACGGCCTGCGAGCGGGCGGACCTCGATGTCACGAGACGCGCCGCCGGCGACCGCTAGCGCGGGCATCAGCGTGCAACCCATGCCGGCCGCCACCATGCTGCGGATCGTCTCGAGACTGGTGGCGCGAAAGTCCATTTCTTCGTTTCGAGCGGCTTCTGAGAAGCCGCAGACCGCGAGCGCCTGATCGCGCAGGCAATGGCCATCAGTAAGCAGGAGCAGATGCTCGTTCTTGAGCTCCGATACCTTGACCGTCTTGGTCTTGGTGAGCGGATGGCCCTTTGGTGCGGCGAAGAAAAACGGCTCATTAAAAAGCGGCATGGCCTCGAGGTCTGCGGTATCCACGGGCAGCGCCAGGAGTGCCGCGTCGAGCTTATGATCTGTCAGCCTTTCCAGGAGGTGGTCCGTCAGATCCTCGTGTACGACCATCTGAAGATGCGGATAGGCAAGTTTCAGCGCCGGAAGCAGCCAGGAAAGCAGATAAGGACTCAAGGTCGGAATGATGCCGATGTGAAGTGGGCCGCTCAATGGCTCTTTGTTTTCCTGAGCCGAATCCACAAGGGCGTCCGCTTCTGCGACAACCTTGCGGGCTCTTGCGACGACTTCCTCGCCGATGGGTGTCACATGAACTGTCTTGTTGGTGCGCTCGAACAATGTCGCGCCGAGGAAGTCCTCTAGCCTTTTCAGCTGAGTGCTGAGCGTCGGCTGGGTCACATGACACGCCTCTGCCGCACGGCCGAAATGGCCGTAATCGGCAACGGCAATGAGGTAGCGAAGCTCTTGCAATGTCATGTCGTCCCAAACAATAGCTATTGTCAATCGTCGGCATAATTATAATCAATTTCACAAAGGGCAAGGGGTTGACCATCATCCATTCAAAGAACGCTAAACTACCAAAGGGGAGGGGACTGTCGTCGTGCCGGCTGCCACAAGGATCCCGGCCTGTTCTGTCCAGGACGCGTCGAAACGAGGTCGGTGGGGTGCCGGCTCGGGTTTGTTGTCGCCGCTCTTGCTCGACTCCGCCGTCCTGACCCGTGATCTCCTTGTTTATTGCGTCCTCTGGCTACCGATGGTCTCGATTGACCGCATCGGCGAATACTCGTGATTCGAAGCTAATATCGATCAACGTCATCGCCTGAGGCATCTCAAAAGTGGCGAAGTTGTCGAGTTCAAAGACAACGAGTTGGAGAGGCGTGCCCAGAGTATTGCTTCGAAACTCGGCCATGGGCTGCTCGAATCCAGTTGGGACTCTGTGATCAGAACAAATAATCGGAGCCGACCATGCCGAGAACCGAAAGGCACACGCAAGGCACGCCGATAAGGTCGGGACTGGCGGCCAGGGAAGCAGCATCGGAGAAATCCAGCCCTGAGGCGGAAGCGGTGTCGGTAACATGGGCAGATGCGAGTCACCGTCTCGTCGCTGTCGGGCTGAGGCCTACTCGGCAGCGCGTCGCACTCCTCCGGCTCTTACTTAGAGACGGCGATCGCCATGTGACCCCGGACGATTTATGGACTGAGATGAAGGCTTCAGGGCTGCGGTTTGCCAAGGCAACGGCCTATAACACCCTGCATGCCTTCACGAACGCCGGCCTGCTTAAGAGTATCGTCGTCGGCCCAAGTCAGGTGTTCTTCGACACAGACACGAAACATCACCATCACATCTACTACGAGGAAAGCGGCGAGTTGCTGTCCGTTCCGGCGCGGCAAGACGGGCTCGTCGATCTGCCGGAAAATCTCGTGGAGATCGGGCCGAAACGGCTCGATATAGTCGTCCGAGTGCGAAGGTGATGAGATCGAGTTCGAGCCACGGCAAAAACGACGGGGGGTGTCTCGGGTCTATTCCTCCGGTCGGATGATAACGGGCAGGCTTTCTTCATGCCCGCCGCAGTCGCAGACGATTTGATATTTGCCGGCAGCCAAAGGCTGGATCGGGATTTTCACCGTCTTGAAGTAGCCAGGACCCGGCGCATGGGTCTTGCTTTCGTCCACTGGATTGGTCGGCAGCAGGGTTGGTTCGATCCCAAGTTCGGGACTGCGGATCGATGCCGTCATCAGCCCCTTGAGCCCTACCTCAAGCGTGACGGGTGTGTGTGCTGTCATAACGATGCTGTCGCGGTTGAAACGTCCGCTGACGACGGTCACGCTGCGCCACTCGTTCGGATCGGACGCCTGAGACAAGGCGCAGGCGGCGAGGCTGCCGCCGAGGATGATAGCTTCAAGAATCGGCCGAAGCCGTCCCGCGCCATTAAAGCTTCGCGACATCAACGTCTCTCCGGTTCCACCAGCCGCCGCCGAGCGCCTGGAACAGGGCGGCGGTATCGGCCAGGCGCGCGGCCTGCGCCTGAACCCGCGCGATGACCGCCTGCTGATAGATCTGCTCGGCATTGAGCACGGTGAGGTGGCTGACCTGGCCGAGCGGCAGCTCCTTGCGCACCAAGTCCAGGCTGCGCTCGGCCGCCTGCTCCGCTGCCACCTGGGCCTTGAGCGCATCCGCATCCGATTTGACCGCGTGGAGCGCGTCGGCCACGTTCTGGAACGCGGCCACGACCGTGCTCTGGTATTGCTCGGCCGCCTGGTCCATCGCTGCATCGGCGCCGCGGCGCTTGTGCAGCAGCGCGCCGCCGTCAAAGAAGGTCTGGTCCACGCCGCCGGTGATGCCCCAGAAGCCGTTGCCCGGCGTGAACAGCTTGGCGATGTCGGTCGCAGCCGTGCCGCTGAAGCCCGAGATTGAGAACTGCGGCAGCATGGCGGCGATCGCGACGCCGACCTCGGCGGTTGCCGCGTGCAGGTTCTCCTCGGCCGCCCGCACGTCCGGCCGCTGCTCGACGAGGTTCGACGGCAGGCTGACCGGCAGCTCCACGGGCAAGTCGAGCGAGGCGAGCTCGAACGTCTGCTCGGGCTCGTTGCTCGGCAGACGGCCGCACAGCGCCGTCACCAGATCGCGCTGCTGGGCCAATTGCTTTTCCAGCGGCGGTAGCGTCGCTTCGGTTTGGGCGAGCGCCGCCTCCTGGACCAGGATATCCGCATCGGCAACCTGACCCAGCGCCCGTTGCCGATGGAACAGGTCCGTCAGCTCCCGCTCGATCGCGACCAGCCGCCCGGTCGCGGCGATCTGTCCCCTGAGCGACGCTTCCTGCACCGCTGCCGCCACCAGATTCGAGGTCAGCGTGAGATAGGTCGCCTCAAGCTCGAAGCGCTGCTGCTCGGCCTGCGCCATCGCGGACTCGACCGCCCGCCGCGTCCCGCCGAACACGTCGGGCGTATAGGAGATCGTGAGCTGCGCCGTGTGCAGCGAGAAGATCGGCTGGTTGTTGAACAGGGTAGCGGCGAGCGTGCCGAGCGCATTCTTCTGCCGGCTTGCCGAGTAGTTGCCTTCGACAGTCGGAAAGAACGAGGCGGCCGTTGCCTTCTCGTTTTCCTCGGCCTGCCGGAGTGCCGCCTGGGCAGCCGTCAAATCATGGTTGGTCTTGAGCGCCTGCTCGATCAGCGCATTGAGCGCCGGCGAATGGAACAGCGTCCACCATTGCCCGGGGATATCCATGTCGCCGACGAAGCGCTGGGAGGCTCCCGCCGGTGCCGCGACGGACACGGTCTCGGGCGCAAGGGGCTCCTTGGCGTAACCCTTGACGTCCGGCGCTGGCGGCGGCGTGAAGTCCGGTCCCACGGCGCAGCCGCTCAGCAGAAGGGCCACGATCGCGGTACGCGGGACCAGCTTGTTGATCATGGGCGCTCTCACAGGTCGACCCCCTCTTCCGCGGGGCGTTCGAGGGGGTTCACGACGGTCCGCCGCTCGACATAGCGCTCGAGCGCGAAATAGAGCGTCGGCAGGATGAACAGGGTCAGCAGGGTCGCGACGACGAGGCCGCCGACCACGACCGTGGCAAGGCCGCGCTGAACGTCGCTGCCGACGCCGGTCGCGAGCGCCGCCGGCAGCATGCCTACGGTCGCGACGGTGGCCGTCATCAGCACCGGCCGAAACCGTTCGGTGGCACCGGCGAGCACGGCAGACTGCAGCCGGCCTTCGTGCTCGCGCACACGGTTCAGGTTCGCCACCATGATGATGCCGTTCTGCACCGACACGCCGAACAGCGCGATGAAGCCGACGGCGGTCGCGACATTGAGCGTCTCGCCGGTGACGTGCAGCGCGATGAGACCGCCCAAGGTCGCGAGCGGCACGACACCCAGCACGAGCGCTGCCTGCCGCATGAGGCCGAAGCCGATGTAGAGGAAGAGCAGCATGAGGCCCATGACGAGAGCCAGGATCAGCACCAGGCGCGCTTCGGCCCGCCGCTGGTTTTCGAACTGCCCTGCCCATTCGAGGCGATATTTCTGCGGGTCGAAATGGACGGCCTGCCCGATCTTTTGCTGGGCCTCGGCCAGATAGGTCGTGAGGTCGCGGTCCTCGAGGTCGATACGCACGGTGATGTTCCGCTCGTTCATCTCGTGCGCGATCGTGCTCTCGCCGTTCTGCAGCTTGATCGAGGCGAGCTGCGCCAGCGGCACCTTGGCACCGCCGGCGGCGGTCAGGGTCAGGTTGCCGAGCGTCTCCGGATCCTTGCGCGCCTCCGCCGGGAAGCGGACCGTGATGCCGTAGACGCGATCTTCGACATAGACTTGGCCGATCGGGCTGCCGCCGACACCCGTCTGGACCAGGTTGGTGATGTCCTGGACGTTGATGCCGTAGCGCGCGGCCGCCGCGCGGTTGATGTTGACCACCATCTGCGGGATCGGCGGCTCCTGGAAGATGGCGGCGTCGGCCGTGCCCTGGATGCCCTTCAGCACGTCGACGATGCCGTTGCCGATCCGGCGCAGCTCCTTGAAGTCGGGCCCGAACACGCGGATCACCAGCGGGCTGTGCGCGCCGCCGACCATGTCGTTCACGCCGTCGATCATCGGCTGGCTGATGCCGACCTGGAAGCCGGGGAGCTGGTTCAGCCGCTCGTTGAGCTTGGCCACGAACTGCGCCTTGGTCTCGCCATGGGGCCAGGTATCGTAGGGGGTGAGGCCGACCGGCGCTTCGATGTGCGACGGGGTCCAGGGGTCGGTCTGATCATCGCTGCGGCCAAGCTGCGTGATCGCGTAGGACGTTTCCGGGAATTCGCGGATTGCCCGGCGCAGCTCGCCGGCGAACTCGCTCGCCTGTTCGAGCGACAGGCCGGTCGGCAGCTGCACCTGGAGCCAGAGCGCGCCCTCGTCGAGGTCCGGCAGGAAATCGCGGCCGACCGTCAGGCCCAGCACCACGACGGCGGCGAAGGTGAGGCCCGTCAGGCCATAGGCGATGACCGGCCGGTCGAGCAATCCGCCGAGCAGCGCCTGGTAACGCGCCTGCAGCCAGATGAGCGGTTTGTTGTGGAACACCGGCCGCGGCTTGCGGAATGCCATGTAGGCGAGGCCGGGGATCAGCGTCAGCGTGCAGAGAAGGGCACCGAACAGCGCGAAGCCGACGGTATAGGCCATCGGCGAGAACAGCTTCGCCTCCGCCCGTTCGAAGGCGAACAGCGGGAAATAGGCAGTGATGATGATGAGAGTCGCGAAGAAGATCGGCCGGATGACGTGCTGCGCCGTCTCCTTGATGTCGTACGGCGTCAGCGGCTCTTTCGGCGCATCCTCGCGCCGGCGCAGGATCGCCTCGGTCACGACGATGGCGCCGTCGACGATGATGCCGAAGTCGATGGAGCCGAGCGAGAACAGGTTCGCCGGCATCTTGAACGCATTCATGATGGCGAAGACCGCGACCAGCGCCATCGGGATCGTGACCGCCACGACCATCGCGCTGCGCGGGCTGCCCAGGAACAGGATCAGGACGATGAAGACGAGGCCGACACCCTCGATCACCGTATGCCCGACCTTGCTCACGGTTGCATGGACGAGCTCGTCGCGATCGATATAGGGCACGATCTTCACGCCCATCGGGTCGAGCTTCTTCTGCAGCTCTGCGATCTTGGCATGCAGCCCCTTCAGCACCTCCGACGCGTTCTCGCCCTTCAGGAGATCGCAGATGCCTTCGATCGTGTCGGGATTGCCGTCCTTGCCGAGGATGCCCTCGCGCTCCTGGTGGCTGAACTGCAGCTTGCCGACGTCCTTGACCAGAACAGGCGCGCCGTTCGCCTGGGTGACCACAATGTTGCCGAGGTCGTCGAGCGAATGGACCATGCCGATGCCGCGAATGACGTAGGCCTGCTCGCCGCGCGTGATCCGGCTGCCGCCGGCGTTCGCGTTGTTGGCGTTGATTGCAGTGACGACATCGTTCAGCGCGAGGCCATAGCGGAGCAGCGCTTTCGGGTCGAGCTCGAGCTGGAACTGCTTGGTGAAGCCGCCGAAATTGTCGACGTTCGTGATGCCGGGCACCTGCTGGAGCGCCGGGATGACGATCCAGCGCTGGATTTCCGACAATTCCATCAGGTTCTTGGTGTCGGACTCGAGCGTGTAGCGATAGATCTCGCCGATCGGGCTCGTGACCGGATCGAGGCCCGGCGTGATGCCGGGCGGGAGCGCCACCTGCTGGATCCGCTCGTTGATCCGCTCCCGTTCCCAATAGTCCTCGGCGCCATCGCGGAACACCATCGTGATGAGCGAGAGCCCGAACGTGCTGCTCGACCGCATGGTGGAGAGGCCGGGCGTGCCGGCGAGGGCCCGCTCAAGCGGCACCGTGATCTGCTGCTCGATTTCCTCGGCGGCGAGGCCGGGCGCCTGGGTCGTGACCTGGGCGGTCACGTCGGCAATGTCCGGATAGGCCTCGACGGCGAGCTGCGTCCAGGAATAGTAGCCGTAGACCGCGGCGAAGACCGCGATCATCACCACCACGAGCCGTTTGTCGAGGCAGAGGCTGACGAGCTTGCTAATCATTCAAGAGCACCCCGCCCTTAATCAGCACCCGCTCGCCGAGCGCCACGCCGTTGACGATCGTGACCGCGTCGCCCGTCTGATATTCGAGCTCGACGGTGCGGCGCACGAACGTCCAGGGTGCGACCTCGACGAAGACCGTCGTGTTGTCGTTGTTCATGAGCAAGGCCGAGGTCGGCAGGACCAGCTGCGGGATCTCGGCGCGCATGAAGGTGGCGGTCGCGAACATGTTGGGCTTGAAGCGGCCGCTGGGGTTCGCGAAGGCGATGCGCACCTTGCTCCGGCGCGTGTCGGGCTCGAGCACCGCGCTCACGAACTGCACGTTCCCCTGGAACGTCTCGGTCGGATAGGCGGCGAACTTGATGGTTGCCTGCTCGCCCTTCTTGACGACGCCGATGTCCTTCTCCGGCACGTTCGCTGTGACCCAGACCGTATCGAGCTGCGAGATCGTCATCAGCGACTGGGTCGGGTCGTTGATGTAGCCGCGCCGCGCGATGTCGAGCTCGGTCACGTCGCCGCTCATGGGCGCTCGGATCGTCAATAGGCGCGACTTGTCCTTCAGATCGACGAACTGGCCGATCGTCTTGAGGCGCGCCTGGGTGCGCTGATATTCGGCGTTCGCCTGGTTATAGGCGTCGCGCGCGGTTTCCAGGTCCTTGTCGGCGCCGGCGCCGATGCCGGTGACGCCGCGTTGCCGGTCGTACGCCTTCTTGGTCAGCTCAAGTGCGGACTGCGCCTTCGCGTCGTCGTCATAGGCCTGGGCAAGATCGGGCGATTCGATGACGGCAATCGCCTGGCCTTGGCTCACGTGGTCGCCGAGCGAGACCTTGAGATCGACGATCCGCCCAGAGAGCGGCGGCAGCACCTTCACCGTCAGCGCCGGATCGGCCTCGACCGTGGCCGGAACTTCGAGCGCCCGCTGGAGCTGTTGCGTCGCCGCCGCCTCGACGAAGAGGCGCTTGCGATAAGGCGACCCCTCGGGAACGACGATTCTGTCGTGGTCATGGACGAGCGCCGGCGCGGCCGGTGGGTCGGCAGCGCGAGCCGGCCCCGGGCCCGACATGAAGCTCGGAAGACCGATGGCGGCGCTGAGAAGCATCGCTCCGGCGCCGAGCGTCAGCCGTCGATGTTGACGCGCCCAACCTAGGGCACGAACCCAATTACGCATCGTTCCACTCCGATTCCTGCCGGATTTGGTTGGTTCGCCCATGTCGCGGCGGTGTCTGGCGGCTTCCCCAAAAGTAGAGATCCGCCTGATGGTCAATTTGATCTTGACTAAATCTGGACGTGCAATCGAACCGCGAAGATCCAGACGGGACCGCGATCGGTGTTGTAGGCGGGATTATTGATGAACTGACCGTCGAAGGTGAGCGAGATCGGTTCGCTGACTTGGTAACGGTAATAGCCCTCGACGATATCCTCAGTGCCGTAGGTGAGCTTGCCGTCGCCGATCAGGATGCCGAGGCCGCCGGCCTTGAAATAGTCGGCCTGGACGCGCGAGAGCGCATTCACCGCGCCGGCGAGCCCGACGGTGTCAGTCGGACGGTCCCAGGCGGTGCCCTTCAGGCTGATGCCGGCCGATGCGCTGCGCGAAATGTCGGTGAACGAGATGATTTCGCTCTGGCCGTCGTTGTAGCTGAAGCGGGCGAAGGCACCGAGATCGTCGGTGATGCCCTGCTCGGCACCGAGCACAAAGCCGTATTTCCAGCGATCCGTCCGGCTCGCGGTAATATCGATGGTCGGGTTCTGCAGCGCTGCTGCATAAGAGCCCATGTTGGCCCGGTTGGCGAACAGCGTTACCCGCGCCTTGCCATCGTGATCGAATAGCTGATAGCGCTGCTCGAATTCGGCCTGATAGCCGCCGCGCTTCAGGAAATTCGTGTCGAGGTCGCGGTCGTTGGAGAATTTCGGCACCAGGAAGTCGCCGAGCCGCACGGCCCAGCTCTTCTGGTTCAGCTCGATCGCCACGCCGTCCGTGTAGCCCTTCTGGTCGGCGGCATAGTCGTAGGCGCCCCCCTCCCAGATCGCCCAGTTAAAGAAATCGTTCCGGGAATCATGGGCGTAGCTGTTCGTATCGAAGATGTCGTTGACCGCGAGCTTGCCGGCCCAAATGGTGATCCGGGCAATATCGCGCCGGCCCGCGATCTGGTTCAGATCGTCCTCGACCTCTTCGGTCTCGCCGCCGAGGCCAATGGTCTGCTTGATATAGAGCCGCGCGATATTGAGCTTCGGTACGTCGGCGCCCGCCTTCTGCGCGTCGCCGTTCGGGAAGCCAGCCAAGCCGAACGTGTGGCTCAAGCCGAAGCCCTGGTTGAACTCTGGATTGAAATAGAGCTCGGTGTTCGGCAGCAGGCGATAGCCCCACATGGCCGTGGCGCTGATCGTCTCCCGCGTGCGCGTGCCCGGATCGAGGCTGTTCGGGCCGCGATAGGGCGATGTGAAGGCGGGGTTGCCCTGCTCGATGTAGGTCAGCTGGTAGTGGTTGCTCCAATCCGCGCCTTCGTCGCCGCTGCCGGGCGCCGGCTGATCGTCGGCCCGCGCCGCGAGCGTCTGGATGACGAGCATCAGCCCGACGAACCCGGCGACGCCATATCGCGTCCGGAGCCGGTCGAGGAATGCGTCCAACCGCGGCACCAAACCTGCCTCGGCTTTGACGGTCGGGCCTTTCCGGTTCAAGTCGCTCATGTTCTTGGAGTCCGGCGGGCTGCGCAACGAAGCGCGCCGCGCTCGCGGTGGTCCCAAGCCTTCACGCTGGGGGCCGTTGCGCGGGGGCGGTCGCGGCCTTGGTGGCCGTCTTCGGTTGCTGCAGCTGAACGAAAGCTTGTCGGCACGAAAGTGTTCGCACCGAATTGAATGCGTCGCGTCTGGGCGACACTCTTGTGGCGCTAGGACGGTATGTCAGGGCCGGCCTGCCGTGCCGGCGATCTTTTCTGGTCGCTCACTTCGCCATCCCCCTTTGTGCGCCGTCAGCGACAAGGCGCGCCGCAAGGTCGGGGCGGACGTTACAGAGCCCCGGTTATCCCGGAGGTTTCCGCCACCTTACCATTTGGAAAGGTGCGCGCCTCCCATTTGGGCAACACTATGCGCGCAGAGAGTCCGGGGCGGGCGTCCTCCAGCTTGAGCTTGCCGAAATGGAGGCTGGTAATCGCCGCGACGATCGACAGGCCCAGCCCGCTCCCGGGGCGCGAACGGCTCTGGTCGAGGCGATAGAAGCGCTCGACCACGCGCGGCAGCTCGTCTGCGGGAATGCCCGTGCCGTTGTCGTTCACGGCCAGCACGACCGTCTCGGCCTCCTCGATGGCCGTGATCCTGATCACGCCTGGGGCACCAGAATGCTTGATCGAGTTATCGACGAGATTGGCAAGCGCGCTGGCAAGCAGATGCTTGTCGCCGAACGTGCGTGGCTCACCGACGATTTCGGTCTCGAGCGTCATGCCGCATGCCTCGACGGCGGCGTCATAAAGCTCTGCAATGTCGACTACGATCGGCCGAAGGTCGACGGGCGAGAAGCTCTCCCGGCCGGCGCCGGCCTCGGCCTCGGCGATCTGTAGCAATCGATCCAGCAGCTGGCTCAGATCGTCGATCTGCTGGATAGCACCCTCGGCGGCTGCGGTGACTGCCGAGGGTTCCTTCTGGGGCTGGATCGCCTCGTCGAGCCGGCTGCGGATCCGAGCGAGCGGTGTCCGGAGGTCATGGGCGATCGCGTTCGAGACATGGCGAACGCCGTCCATCAAGTGCTCGATCCAGTCGAGCATATTGTTGAGATCGCGATTGAGCTTGGCGAACTCGTCGCCGCCCTCGGTGATCGGAATCCGCCGACGGAGATTGCCCGCCTTGATGTCCAAGGTCATTCGGCGGATCTCCATGATCCGCCTTTCGATCTGCCGCCGGAACAGGCTCGCGCCGAAGGCGGCCAGAAGAACCGCAATGGCGCTGCCGATCGCCAGCGCGCGCACAACCAACGCCTCAATTTCCCGCTGGTCCTGCATGTCGCGGCCGACCACGAGGACATAGCCGTTCGCGAGCTGGTGCGGCAGCAGCCGGCTGGTCGACGTCCGGCCGTAGCGAACCACCTTCTGGTCCGAAAGCGTGTCGAACGAAGGCAGAGTGCCCGGCCACCGATCGAGGTTTCCGGCGAGCCTGCGGCCGTCCGGTGCCAGCAGCAGATAGACTTCGGTATCCTGGTTGATGCCGTCGGTCAGCAGCTGCTCGATCTCTTGCCGCACGGTCTCGGCGCCGCGCTGGTCGAAATGGCGCGTAAGGCGGGCCGAGCTGGCGGTCAGCGCCGAGTCGATTTCGCGTGCGAGCACGCCCACGGTGGCGAAGTAGAAGGTTGCGGACGCAGCAAGCAGGCACAGGAGGACGAGCAGGCCGTAACCGACCGCCAGCCGCACGGTGACGGATTGGGGCGACTTATTCATCGGCGGCCAGCGAGTAGCCGACGCCGCGCACGGTGCGGAGCAGCTGCGGGCTGAACCCGCGGTCGATCTTGTTGCGCAGCCGGCTGATCTGCACGTCGATCACGTTCGTCTGCGGGTCGAAATGATAGTCCCATACCGCCTCGAGCAGCATCGTGCGCGTGACGACCTGTCCCTGGTGCCGCATCAGATACTCGAGCAGACGGAACTCGCGCGGCTGGATCGCGATCGCCTGCCCGGCGCGCTCGACCTTGCGGCTCCGGAGGTCGAGCCGCAGATCCGCGATCCGGAGCTCGGAGACTTCCTCGTGGATATTGGAGCGGCGAAACAGCGCTTCCGCGCGTGCGAGCAGCTCGGAGAACGCAAACGGCTTCGCCAGATAATCGTCACCGCCGCCGCGCAGCCCTTTGACGCGTTCGTCGAGGCTCGCAAGAGCGCTCAGCACCAGGACCGGCGTCGTCTTGCCGAGCAACCTGAGCGTCCGCAGGATCGACAGTCCGTCGACATCACCCGGCAGCATGCGATCGAGGATGATGAGGTCCCACCGCTCATTGCTGGCGAGATGAAGCCCGTCGGCACCGTCGCACGACAGCGTCACCGTATGACCGGCCTCGCGCAGCCCGTTGCAGACATATCGCCCGGTGTCCGCTTCATCCTCGATTACCAAGCACCGCACGCGCGGAAGGCTCCATCACTCAGGTCGGAAACCGACTATAACCCGCGCGATCACGCCGCATGACGGCGAATTATCAAGAATGCTGATCCATTGGGCCAAACCGTCCCTGCGTGCGGGAGGGCGTTCTCCCCAGCGCGATACGCGCTCCCCGGCCAGTCGCGCGCTGCGAACTCATTTTTACAGTGCGGCGTTCGGTCCTCTTCTTCGCCCTCGCTACATTGCCAAATGTTAATGTTTCAGATCTGCTGAAGTCGGATCCGGTCATGATATAGGCCATGCTTCATGGGCTTTGGGGCTTGCTTGCCTCTCGTGACCAGGAGAAATTTATTATTGTGAACTATTCTTATCGCGCGCCGGGGGAGGGCGGTGCAACGGAGGACGCTTTGCCTGACGGGCCGACGCTGGTAGTCCCTGCGTTCCGGGTTTCCGAGCTACTGGGAGCGCCAGCCCGAGGCGATGTGCGATCGCCCACGGTCGTTGCTCGGCGTGTCTTTCGCTGTTGCTGCGCCCTGCTCGCGATCGGCGCGATCCTGCATATCGCCATGCCGCTCCTCGCAGCGAGCCTGCCGTTCGAGCGCAACTACAACGAAGGCTGGAACGCCTATCACGCGGCCCGCGCCCTGGACGGCGGTCCATTCTATGCCGGCAATCCGCTGCGGCCGGTCAATTATCCATTCCTGTCGTTCTTTCTGGCCGCGTGGTTGGCGCCCCTCGCCGGCGGCGTTCTTATGGCGGGCCGGTTGCTCAACCTCCTGGGGCTGGCCTCGATCGGGCTGACGTCGGCCTGGATCGTCCGCCGTCTTGGCGGCAAGGGGATCGGTTCCATCTGCACGGCCTTCCTCGCCGTCGGGTTCGTGGGGGTCCAGGCGCCGCGATGGGTCGGTGTGGACGACCCGCAGCTGCTCGCCGAGGCTTTGATGCTGCTCGCGTTGGCCCACCATCTGGGCAGAGCGCCCACGACGCGCCGGCTGGCGATGACGGCCGCCCTGATGGCGCTTGCGGGCTTCACGAAGCACAATCTCGTCGCCATTCCCTGCGCGATCACGCTCGATATCGCCGTCAACCATCGTCGCGTGCTGTGGCAGTGGCTGCTCTTGTCGACCGGCGCGATCCTCGCGCTCTTCGGTGCGACCTATGCCTTGGCCGGCGGCGATTTTTTGACCGAGCTTCTGGCGCCGCGCGAATGGGGGCTCCACCACCTGCTGCCCCATCTGCGCAAGTTCTTCAACGCGTTCAAGATTCCGCTCGTCGCGCTGGGCGTGTTTTTCGCTCGAGTGAAAGGGCCGCACCGTCACGTGGCGATCGTCGCCTGGGGCACGATCTCCTTCCTGTCGTCGGTCGCCTTCGCCGGCGGCGCGGGCGTCTCCTATAACAACTTCATCGACATGGCCGTTTTTCTCGCCATCACGGGCGGGCTCGCCATCGATCGCTGCAGCCGGGCGCCGATGCCGGCCGGTCGCGGCCGCACCATGCTCGTCCTGTTGCTGCCGGCGATCATCGCCGCCCCGATCCTCGACCGCATTCGCACGCCCATCGTCAACCTGGTCCGGTTCTCTGTCGACGGCACGCCTGCGGCTCAGCGGACCGCAGACTTCGAAGCGGCGCGGCGCCTGCTGACGGCGCACCCGGGGCCAGCGATCTGCGAAAGCCTGTTGCTGTGCTTCGATGCGGGCAAGCCGCTGGTCGTCGATCCCTACAACTCCTACCAAGCCATTCTCGCCGGACGGGTCGACGACGAAGCTGTGACCGGCCTGCTGAAGCGACGTGCCATAGCGGTGGTGCAGTTGCGCACGCGCGCGCGGTTCCGCACCACGCCGAACGGCCGGCGTGTTTCGGATTTCGACGGACCGACCCGGTTCACCAACGATTTCTTCGATGCCCTTTTGGAGAATTACGTGCTCGTCAGCGACAGCTCGGTTGGTGCCGTCTATCTGCCAAAGTAGGGACGGTTGTTGCATCTGCCCGTTCGCCTCGACCTCGCGCATGCCGACGGTGATCCAGATGTTTAGTCCCGGGCTTTGATCGCGGCGTGTCAATCGCCGGCCGGTCGACGGGGCGGGCCTGCCGGCCGGCGAAGAGCGTTGCGGCGGAGATGGATGCAAAAGACGACGGCCCAGCAGATCAACAGAGCACCCCCGAAGGGGATGGTCGCGAGTGCCAGCCATCCGAGAACCGCCATGGTGTAGAGCGGGTCACCGAAATCATGGCCGGCAATCACGCAAGGGTGAACCGCCGCCTCGTTCAGTTCGCATTCCGCAATGTTTGCGAGAAGGCCGGCCGCGACGACGGAAAGAACCGGGAAGAACGTCAGGAGGAGGATCGCGAGCAGCGAGAGCCCGTACAGGCGAGCGGGAAACCGCCTGCGTGCGGCCGATGGCGTCTCATTCATTGGCGGAACGGCCGAATGCCGGGCGCACGGTGCTGGGATTTCTGCGAGACATGGTCCTCAACCTCACGCATGCACCCGAGGCCTGACGGCATGGGATTTTTCGCCGGATCGGATGTTCATGTAACAACCGAGGATAGATTGGAAACCGAAATGAAGAACCGGCGCCTCTCCATTCGACATGCGGCACTGTCCCTGCTTCTGGCCATGCCCGTCCCGGCCCACGCACAAGCCCTGGCATTCGGCGGCAGCCCCGGCTCCTTCGCCAACTTCAACTTCCCGATCATCTCGCCGCAGCTCAGCCGCAACATCCTGCAGAGGGCTGCCGGGCCGGACAAGGCTGTGCATTCAGCACGCGGGACGACAGTCGACCTTACGGTCGGGAACGATCCGGCGGTCTCCGCGCGCGCGAGGCAAGCCTTTCTGGATGACATTCATCGCGGCGCAAGCAACGGCCTGACAAGACAGATCGAGCTCTCGCTCCAGCAGCAGGATGTCCGGTCGCAATTCGGCCTGGCGATTTCACCCTATGGGCTGCACCTGAACGATCTGGCGGATGTCACTGCCGCCTACTATGTGGCGATGTGGATGGCGGCCAACCAGGCTCCCCCGCCGACCAAGCCGCAAGTGCAGGCTGTGGGCGGGCAGCTGCACGAGGTGCTTGCCGAGCAGGGCATCCATCTTGATCCGGTGCAGCGTCAGCTTGGCGCCGAAGAAATTATGTATAAAACGGTCTGGCTGATCCATTTGCGCCAGGAAGCCGAGCGCCTGGCGGATCAAAGGGCCCGACAGCAATTGGCGGATGTGGTCTGGCAGGCGTTCAAACGCCAGCAGAATGTTGATCTGCGTGCGACGCTGCTGACCGACGCGGGTCTCGTCGGCAGGCCGTGAGCCCGCGACCGTGATCATTGAAGGAAAACCGATGGGCCGATTGGCAGATTTTCTCCGGCGCCACAGAGAAACCGTCGGCAGAAGGCCGGTCATGCAGCGTATCGTGACGATCATCGGTGCGTTTGTTTTGCTCGGCACGATTGTGGACGGATACGCGGGCAGTCCCGTCAGTTGGCAAGCTTTCTGCCGGCTTGATGCGGAGCAGGCCAAACCGTGCCGGATAACGGACTCCGTCACGTCCAACCTGGAGCACCACATGATATTTACTGCTGGAGAGGCCGAAATCCGGTTTTCCGGCAAGAACTCCGGTGCCTGGTGGTCCGGCGAGCTGAATGGCCGCCCGGCAATGGGCTACGAGAGCCATCGCGGCCATACCGTATTTTCAACGATAGACCTCAAGACGTCGTTCGAGTGGTGCGACAAAGCATCGGACGGCGGCAATGGCTCGATGCCATCTTGCCTGTGAGCCTGAAAGTTCGCGCCGGCGACGGATTTCGGTGCCCGTCGTGGCGCCTGGCTGTGATAGACCAAGCCGGCTTGCGCGCCTTGGGGGTGATCTTGGGCGAATTCGGGCGACGTTCTGCTCCGACCTGTTCCCTGGCGATCGTCGTGCCATGACAATTGGGCGAGAGGCCGGCAACCTAGCGGGTGATGCCCTTCGGAGCCTTGCCGCCAGTGTGTTGCTGGTTCTGGGAACCGTCGCGGGCCTTCCCGGGCGAGCCATCGCTGCGGATGCCGGACCGGCGGCAGAAGCAGCAGTGGGCGCCATCTCGTTCGATATCCCGCCACAACCGCTTGAAGATGCGCTCTACGCATTTGATACCGCGACAGGCATCGAGGTCCTCGTGGACGGCCGAGAGGTTGCCGGCCGGCGATCGGCGGCGGTCGAAGGCGTCTTTACGCCCGAGCAGGCGCTGCGCGTTCTGTTGCTCGGAAGCGGCCTCAAGGCAGAGAAAATCGGTTCCAACGCCATCACGCTCTCGCCCCAACGGATCCCCAGCAGCGCGCTTTATCGAGATTATTCGGCCCTCGTACAAAATGCTGTCGTTCGCATGCTGTGCCGCGAGCTCGGCACGCGGCCCGGCTCTTACCGCGCCGCCATGCGGCTTTGGCTCGATCCGTCCGGTACGGTCTCCAGGGCCGATCTGCTGAGCTCGACCGGCGATCCGGTGCGCGACCGGCGACTTCACGAAACTCTCGTGGGGAGCGGGGTCGGAACGCCGCCGCCGGTGGCGCTTCCGCAACCTGTCATCGTGGTGATCCTGCCGCGCTCGCCGCAGGTCAGCGGCGATTGCTCATAGCAACACTCAGCTCGCCGCGATTTCGCGCTCTAACTATCTGATTGGAGACGGCTTCACGGAATGAGTGGATCGCGAGGCGATTCCACTCATTCCGATCCGGCTCTAGGACACCGACAAAAAAAGATAACACTCCGACGATATGACTGCCGGAGCTGTATGAATTCCACGGCAACCGATCGACGTCGGTAGCGTCTCTGCAAGCGAGCCCTCAAGCCAGCATTATGGCGGATACAAACCAAGCCCTGCTGCTGCGGCTGTTCATGAGCAATTACAGCGCATTGAAGGGACGGCTCGCGCGCCGGCTGGGGTCCGCCGACGCCGCGGATGAGGTGCTGCAGGAAACCTATCTCCGTGTCGAGCGGACGCCGGGAGAGGGGCCGGTTCAGCGCCCGCTGCCGTATCTTTTCCGCATCGCCCTCAATATCGCGGCCGACCTGCGCCGGTCGGACAATCGGCGGCTCGGCCGCTCCGAAATCGAACTGCTGCTGCGGCTCGAGCAGGACGAGCTCGATCCCGAGCGGGTTGCGGAAGGGCGCTCGTCGCTTCGCGCCCTGGTGCAGGCGCTTGATGATCTGCCGCCACGGAAGCGGGCGATCTTCATGGCGGCGCGGCTCGACGGGGCGTCCCATGCGGCAATCGCGGCCCGTTTCGGGATTTCGACGCGCCTTGTGGAGCGCGAACTCAAGCAGGCGCTCGACCATTGCCGGGACCGGCTGGAAATAAATCGTTCACAACCGTTCGGGACGGGCCGTTCGGCATCGTCTAAGAGATAGGAAACGATTGTGGCGGATTGGGCGCACGAAGGCATGGAGACCGATCAGGGCACGCGCGAGGAGGCCGCGGTGAAGGATCAGGCCATGGCCTGGGTCATGCGCCTGACCTCTGGCAAGGCGACGCAAGAGGACGCGATCGCGCTGCGTCGCTGGCGCGAGCAGAGCGAGCTGCATCGGCGGACCTTCGCCGAAGCCAAGCTGCTGTGGGAGGCGCTCGGCCCCGCAGCGAAGGAGATCGCCCGGCGCGGGCCGGTCGCCGACGTCGCCGGCCGGTACGCGGCCCAGCACCTCGGACGCCGCGCTTTCATCGGCGGCGCCCTGGCCGCCTCGGCTGGGGCGGCCGCATATCTCGGGACACGACCCCCGTTCGGTCTCTGGCCCTCCATCGACGAGTTGCGGGCTGATTACCGGACCGGCACAGGAGAACAGCGACAAGTCGTCGTGGCGGGCGATGTGTCGCTGCTGCTGAATACACGGACGAGCGTCGATATCGGCACCGGCTCGTCGGGCAAGCGCGGGATCGATCTCATCTCCGGCGAGGCGGCCATAACGGCGAACGCCAGTGCTGCTGACCCCGTCACTGTTCTGGCGGCGGACGGTCGTGTCAGCGCGTCCGTGGCCCGGTTCATCATCCGCCGCGATGAGGCGACCGTCCGCGTCACCAGCCTCGATGGCGCGGTCGAAGTCGCTCGCCATGATCGTTCCGCAACGGTGCCGCCCGGGCACCAGATCACTTACGACAGGAGCGGGCTAGGGCCGGTCTCGCCGATCGATGTGGCGGCGGCGACAGCATGGCAGCACGGGGTGCTGATTTTCCGGCACGAAACCCTCGCGCACGTCATCGCCGAGGTGAACCGGTACCGGCCGGGACGGATCGTCTTGCTCGATGCCGGCCTCGGCGCCCGCGATGTCGTCGCGAGCTTTCATCTCGATCGGATCGACGAGGTGGTGGCGCATATCGAGCAGGCGTTCGGCGCCCGGGCGACCGTCCTGCCGGGGGGCGTGGTGCTGCTCGGCTGAGCCCGGGCAGATTCCGGTCCGACAAAAAATTTTCGCGGCGCTGTTCGGGATCGGTCCGAGGGTGGCGGTCTCTTAAGCGAGGGGGGCGAGATCCAGTCTCGGCCTCTGCTTGCTGCGTCGACCGTCGTTGGGCGCAGTCGTGACCTTCGGAGAGAGCCCGTTCATGCCCGTCCGTTCCGTTGCGTTCCGCCGTCACACGTTCCACATCGCGCTCCTGACCAGCGTCAGCGCGCTTACCTTGCTCGCCCTCGCGGCGCCGGCTGAAGCGGGCAACATCCTGGCGAGCGGCGGTGGGGCTTCGGCGGCGGTGGCGAGTGCCAGTGCCACTGCCATTGCTTCGGCGCAGCAGGCGGCCCAGGTGGCGGCACAGGCGCAGAACTCGCTGGCGCGGGCGACGCAGGCGCTGCAAGCGATGCAGGCGGCGCAAAGTGCCGCGCGGGCGTTGGCGCTTGCGGCACCCAGCGCGGTGCCGAACGGGCTCGCGACGGGCGGGCTCGTGCCGGACAGCGGGTTGGCGAGCCCCGGCGTCGCCAACCCGGTCATCAGCTGGGCCGGCGCCGGCACGCCGGTCCAGACGAGCGCCAATGGCCAGACCACGGTCACCATTCACCAGACCCAGGCGCAGGCGCTCCTCAACTGGAAGAGCTTCAACGTCGGGACGGGAACCACGGTCGACTTCGACCAGCAGGGCAACACCAAATGGGTGGCGCTGAACCAGATCGCGGCAACGGGCGTGCCGAGCCAGATCCTGGGGTCGATCAAGGCCGACGGGCAGGTCTATCTCATCAACCCCAACGGCATCATCTTCGGTGGTGCCTCCCAGGTGAACGTCAACGCGCTGATCGCCTCGTCGGCCGTCATCAGCCCGAGCCAGTTCCTCACCAACGGCATCTACTCGACCCAGACCGGCAGCGCCTACAACCCGAGCTTCAGCTATGCCGGCGGTGCCATCACGGTCGAGGCCGGCGCGCAGATCGCCACGAGCGCGCCATCCCAGGTCACGGCCGGTGGCGGCTTCGTGCTGTTGATGGGCACAAGCGTCGAGAACGCCGGCTCGATCACTACGCCGATGGGGCAGACCCTGCTCGCGGCGGGCGACGATTTCGTCGTTCGCCCCGGCTTCGGCACGAATGCAAACCAGTACTCGACCACCCGCGGCAACGAGATCGCGGTCGGGCTCAACACACTCGGCAGCAGCACGAAGGGCGGCAGCGGCAGCGTCGCCAATGCCGGCCTCATCTACGCCCCAACCGGCGACATCACGCTCGTCGGCGAGACGGTGACACAGAGTGGCATCCTGCTCTCGACCACCTCGGTGAACGCGCGTGGCACGATCCACTTGCTGTCCTCCGCATCGGACCCGTTCGGCAGTGTGACGCTCGGCGGCGGCAGCCTTGCCGCGATCCTGCCGGATAGCAGCGGTGCTACGGCACTCGACAGCCAGCGCGCGGCGCTGATCGCCGCCTCCGGCGTCAATCCCTTGGCGACCGGGACGTTTGACGATTTGAGCACGCTGGCCGATCTGCAGGATCAATCGCGGGTCGAAATCGTCACCGGCGGCACGGCCGAATTCCAGGCCAATTCTCTGACGCTCGCCCAGGGCGGGCAGGTGGCGGTGAGCGCCGCGAAGCGCATCCAGGCCGACAGCGGCGCCATCATCGACGTCTCGGGCCTCGTCAATGTCGCCCTGCCGATGTCGGCCAACGACATCTCGGTCAACATCCAGGGCAACGAGCTGCGTGACGCGCCGAGCAACCGGCTGACCACCAAGCTCAACAGCAATACCGTCTATGTCGATGCGCAGCAGCTGACGCTGGTGCCGGCCGGCACCGGGGGCTATTCGAGCGACCGCTATTACACGGCGGGCGGTCTCCTCGAAGTCTCGGGCTGGCTCGCCAACACGCCGCACACGATCGGCGAATGGATGGCGACCGGTGGCACGATCACGCTCGCGACGGGCGGGGCCGGTGCCGTGGTGGCGCAGCCCGGCTCGACCTTCAACATCGATGGCGGCTCGCTTCAATACCAGGGCGGCTATCTCAAGCAGAGCTATGTGCAGGCGAGCAACGGCCAAGTCTACAATATCAATGTCGCCCCGGCCAACCTGACCTATGCCGGCGTCTACAACGGTTTTACCGTTGTTCATTACGTCGACGGCCAACCCGATGCCCAGCTGACCCAGATCTATGCCAACCCGCTGCATACGCCGAGCGAGATCTACCAGCCGGGCTACACCGTCGGGCGCGACGCCGGCAGCCTCATCCTGTCGACGCCGACCGCGCTGTTCGAGGGCGACATCTCCGCGAACGTCATCACCGGCCAGCAGCAGGTGACGGCACGGCCGGCGGGCGTCACCGACAGCTACAAGCTGACGCAGACCACCGCACCGCTTGCCGGCTCGCTCACGCTCGCGGAGTACAACAGCGATGGTCTAGCCGGCCCCTATACGACCGACGTGAAGTTCGACACCGTGGCGCCGGTAACATCGACGCTCGATCTTACCGCGTCGCTCCCGGCCAGCCGCGTCAATACCGCCTGGTTCGATGCGGCGACGCTCGACGGCTTCGGCCTCGGCGGCCTCACGATCGCGACCCAGGGTGCGATCGCCGTCAATGCGCCGCTGCAGTTGGCACCAGGCGCGCAGGTCAGGCTGACGGCGCCGACCGTCGACGTCGCCGCCGACATCACCGCGCGCTCCGGCAGCATCACGGTCACCAACATTCTCCCCAACGTCGGGGCGCTGACGACCGCGACCGGCGGCGCGCAGCTCACGCTGGAGGCCGGTGCCACCGTCGACGCGCGCGGCTTGTGGGTCAACGCGCTGACCGATCCGAACAGCTTCGCCGGCCTTGCCTTCCTCAACGGCGGCAATGTCACGTTCGATTCGACGCAGAATCTCACGCTCACCAAGGGCAGCCTGATCGACGTGTCCTCGGGCGGCGCCATTCTCGCCAACGGCAAGACTGCGGGCGGCAAGGGCGGCAACGTCACGCTGCTTGCCGGTCATACCGACGGCGGCGGAACGCCGGGTGACGGCACCCTGGTCCTGGATGGCGCCATCCAAGCCTATGGCGTCACTGGCGGCGGCACCTTGACCTTGTCCTCGCCCGGCAACCTGATCGCACCCGGCGCGCTCGTCGTCGGTGCGAATGCCTCGTTCGCCGGCGGCACGCTCACGGCCGGCACGCCGGCGCCCGTCGCACTGAAGCTGACGCAGGCGATGACCATTCCCGCGGGGCAGCCGTTGCCGACGGCCTTGACCCTGACCTACACCGCAATAGTCCTCGATGCGCCGACGCCTGTCGATATTCCGTTGGCCGACAAGCCGCCAAGCACGCCGACCGGCGCGGATTGGACTGTCCCGAGTGGATTGTATGTCTGGGACACCCGAAACAATCTCTACGGAACCGGACAGGTCGTGCCAGCCGGCACGACCATCCAAAGATGGGCCGGAACGGAGGAAATCCCGGCCGGGACCACCGTTCCCTCGGACGTCTTTCCCGACGGTCTTCCGGTCAAGCCCTACAAGATCACCTACGCCGCCGGGTCGGTTCAGGCCACGCCGATGACCTATCCGGTCGGCTATGTGATTCCGCAGGGTGCGGTTCTGCCGCAGACCGCATCGGTGGCGCCGGCGCCGGGGCTCGGCCCCACGTTCTTCAGCGCAGGCTTCTCCAACTACGACATCAATGCCGGCTTGGGCTTGGTGGTGGCGTCCGGCGCCAGCATCGCGCCGACCATGCCGGTCTATCAATTCACCGCCAGCAGCTTTGCCGCGCGGTCCGGCAGCGATCCGGCTGCAGCGATGTCACTCTGGCTGCCGCCGCTCTATACCGAGAACCCGCTCAACGCCACGCTGACGCAACGCGGCGGCGCCAGCCTGACGTTGCATACCCTGATCAAGGACAGCGGCGGCGCCCTCGTCAGCGGCGGCTCGATCGTGGTGGCCGACGGCGCGTCGATCGCCGTCGACCCCGGGCAGAGCGTCAAGCTCGACGCCTACGGCCAGATCACGGTCGACGGCAGCATCACCGCCCATGGCGGCAGCATCAGCCTGATCAACGAAACCGACGGCAGCACGGATGCCTTGCGCAACTTCGACGCGGCGGGCAACGGCCGCGGCATCTCGCTGTGGGTCGGCGCCACCGGCAAGCTCGATGTTTCGGGTGCCAGCTACACGGCCGCCGACTGGATGGGGCGCCCCTATGGCACGGTAACGAATGGCGGCAGCATCAGCCTCGATGGCGGTACCGCGTTCGTGATCATCCGCCCCGGTGGCGAGCTTAATGCCGACGGCGCCAGCGTCACCGTGAACTCGGCGGCGGGCCTGGACCCGACCCTGTCGGGCAGCACACAGACGCTCGCCGGCAATGGTGGCGTCATTTCGTTGAGCTCGCTCAGCGGGCTTTACATGGACGGCAACCTGCACGCCGCCGCCGGTGGCGCGGGGGCGGCGGGCGGCAGCCTCTCGATCTCGCTCCTGACGCCGGCGTTTCCCGATACCTCCTTTCTCCACGGCGCGCCGGCGAACGTTATCGTCCCCAGCGTGATGACCGTGGTGCAATCGTACCCGGCCTCCGTACTGCCGGCCGACATCGCGCCCGGCACGGATGCGTCGTCGCTGGCGTTCGGCCAGACCACAGTCAGCGCCGACATGGTCGAGGCCGGCGGCTTCGGCAGCCTGACCCTCCACTCCGACGACTACATGCAGTTCTCGGGCAACGTGTCGCTCGGGCTCGGCCAGAGCCTCGCGCTCACCGCAGCCGCCTTCACCTCCGGTCCCGCCGCAAGGGCGCCGTTGCCCAGCAGCGGCAATGTGCTGCTGTCCGCGCCCTATATCCTGCTGAGCGAACCTCCAGCCAACATTCCCGATCACACGGACACCGGCAGCATCCGGAACCCAGGTCCCAATGCGGCCGTGACCACCGCGACCTTCGAGGCGGATGCCGACCAGATCGATCTTCAGGGGCTGATCACCTTCTCGGGCGGGGGCGGTTATTACGACAGCTCGACCAACAGCAATGTCAGCCTCAACGCGCCCGGGTTCCTGACGACGAAGCTGGCGAGCCGCGGCGACATCCGCTTCCTGACGACCACCGCCCAGCAAGGGTCCCAGATCGCGACCTCCTGGGATCTCGATCTTCTGGCGGCCCAGATCTATCCCGTCACCAGTGCCATCGCCACCGTCACCGCAGGGGAGAACAACCCCAACTACAATGCGACCCTGACCATCGGCCGGACCACCGACAGCGTCCCGGCGGCACCGCTGTCCGCATTCGGCCGGCTCACGCTCACCGCGCCGATCGTCGAGCAGGGCGGCATCGTCCGCGCCCCGTTCGGGAACATCGTGCTCGGGGGCGGCTACAACCCGGTCGCGCAACGGGTCGATCTGCTGCCAGGCAGCCTGACTTCGGTCTCGATGGCGGGCTTGACCATTCCCTATGGCGGCACCGTCGACGGCGTGACCTACACCTACAATGGCTCCAGCGTCAGAGCGGGGATTCTGACGAACTTCAACGTGAGCGGCGTGGCCTCCGGCGTCGTGCTGGACGGGGAGTCCATCAATGTCCAGCACGGGGCGACCTTGGACCTGTCGGGCGGTGGCACGCTCGCCGGTGCTGGCTTCATCTCCGGTCGCGGCGGCTCGGTCAACGTGCTGACGACCCCGCTCGTCAATGCCAATCCGACCACGCCGATGAGCAAGTCGACCGACAAGGTCTATGCGATCCTGCCCGGCTACGCGTCGGGCTATGCGCCGGTCGCCCCCGAAAACGGCGCCGGCGATCCGGCGATCGGCCAGCAGATCACGATTCCCGCCGGCGTGCCGGGCCTGCCGTCCGGCACCTACACGCTGCTGCCGTCGAACTATGCCCTGCTGCCCGGCGCCTATCGGGTCGAGCTCGGCAGCACCATGACGGTGCCGTTGCGCGGTGCCGGCGAAATCGGCAACGGCACCTACGTGACCGCGGCCTATACCGGCGTCGCCAACACCGGCACCCGAAGCGCGCTGCCGGTGACGGCGCTCGTCACGCCGGGAACGGCCGTGCGCAATTATTCGCAATACAACGAGCAGAGCTATAGCGACTTCCTGTTGACCTCGACGGCGCAATTCGGCGCGCCGCGGCCGTTTCTGCCGAGCGACGGCCAAGCATTGGTGGTGAAGTTCGAGCTGCCGCCTACGGTTCCCACCACGGGGTCGGCCCTGACCTTCGACGGAACGGCCTTGTTCCAGCCCGATCGGGGCGGCATCAGCGGCCAGGCTGTGCTGCAGGGGGTGGGCGAAGTCTATGCCGACGCACGGACCAGCGGGTTTACCGGGGTGTCGGTGAGCGCTGGCGATCTCGACGCGATCGGCGCGCCGCGGCTCATGATCAATGGCACCCCCATCGTCCTCAACGGCTTGATCGCGATCCAGGGCGGCGGAGGGGATCTCTTCATCCGCGATGGCGTTACGCTGAACGCCGCCGAGCTGTTCCTGGTGGGCGGCAACATCACCGTCGGCCAAGACGTGACGCTCTCCACCGTCGGGCACGGGCCGGCACCGTACGATTCGCTGTCCACCGGGCTCAGCTATTCCGCCTGGAACGATACGGTGCTGGCGCTGTCCAACGGCGATCTCAATTTCGTCGGCAGCAACAGCGGTTCCGGGGCCATCACCATCGGCGCCGGATCCGGGCTCTATTCCGAAGGGACCCTGGCGTTTGCCGCCAACGGCCCGTCGCAGATCGATCCGACCGCGCATTTCGGGGCGGCCAACATCGCGCTCGCAGCCGGCACCATCAACGTCGGCGACAGCACGACCGTCGCGGCGGCGGGTGCGCCGAGCGGGCTCCTGTTCAGCCAGTCCTTGTTCAACACGCTTGTCAGCGGCGATGCTACCCATGGCACGCCCGCGCTGCAGAGCATCAGCCTGAGCGCCGCCAGTTCGATCAACCTGTTCGGCAGCGCCGGGCTCGATGCCAGCGGCACCGGTGTCAATCTCGTGCTGAACACGCCGGCAATCTACGGCTATGGTGCGGCAGGCGACGACGCGAAGATCTCGGCCGGGAAGATCACCTGGAACGGCGTTGTCGGCGCCACGCCGCCGGCCATCGCCGCGGGCGGGCCGGGGACCGGCACGGGCACGCTCGATCTCGTCGCGACCGAGATCGATTTCGGCAAGCTCGTCTCGCTCGACACCTCCTCGACCAGCCGCGTCATCTACGGCTTCGGCAATGTCAACCTGACGGCCCGCTCGAAGATCGTTTCGGCCGGCAATGGCGCGCTCTACGTGTACCAAGCGCCGAGCACGGCCCCGGGCGCGGTGTTCGGCCAGAGCGGGAGCGGCGGCAATCTCACGCTGTCGACCCCACTGCTGACCGGCGTGCAGCAGTCGGTCATGGCCTATACGGCGGGCGGCGCGCTCAGCGTGACCGTGCCCGCAGGGCTGGCGCCGAGTGCCCCGACCTCGACCCTCTCGGGCGCCGAGATCGACCTGACCGGCGACAGCGTCGCCATCGGCAGCACCATCCTGCTGCCGAGCGGCAAGTTGCTGGTCAATGCGACCAACAACGTCACGCTCAATGCCGGCAGCCGCATCGACCTCTCCGGCCGGCCGTCGATGGTGCAAAGCGCGACCGTCTACGGCTTCGGCGGCACCGCGATCCTCAACAGCGCTGAAGGCGGGGTAGTGCAGGCACCGGGCTCGGTCATCGATGTCTCCGCGACCAATGCCAATGCCGGTTCGATCACCATCGGCGCGGGCAATGGCGCGGTAGCGCTCGACGGCATGCTCGATGGCAGCACGACCGGCAGCCATACCAGCGGCGACTTCAGCGTCACCGCCGGCACGCTCGCCGACTTCACCGGGCTCAACACCATCCTGACCCAGGGCGGCATCTTCGATGCCCGCAGCTTCGACCTCAAGCAGGGCGATCTCGCCATCGGCAATGGCGTGAAGGCCCACAGCGTCACCGTGTCGGTCGACGGCGGCAGCCTGACCGTCACCGGCACGATCGACGCCTCGGGTGCGGCACCCGGCACCATCCGCCTGGCGGCCGCGAACGGCCTGACGCTCGCCTCGGGCGCGGTGCTCGACGCCCATGGTAACGTACTGCAGGTCGATAGCTACGGCCTGCCGATCGAGGCCAGGAACCGCGGCCATATCGAGCTCACCACGACCGCCGGAACCTTGACGCTCGCGCCGGGCGCGGCGATGAACCTGTCGACGCCCGACGGCGTCGCCTATGGCGATGTCGTGCTGAACGCGCCGCGCGTCGGCGCGACCGTAGCGAGCGCGACCGGGGCGGGGGCACCGGCCAACGCCACGGGCAACGACGTCGCGATCTCCGCCGCCGGGCCGCTTGCCATCCAAGGCGCGCGCGGCATCGCGCTCGACGGCGTCGCGCGCTATGCCAATGCGCCGGCCGATCCCAATGATGCCAACGGTCAGCTCGTCACGCAGGCTTGGCTCGATCTCATCGACCAGGACAGCCAGGCCTTCGTCAACGGCGCGCTTGCCAACAACGCGCTCACGGGACGACTGGCCGGGCTCACCGCCTATGGCGGCACATTCCACTTGCGCCCCGGCGTCGAGATCGACAGCGCGACCCCGAACGGCGATCTCACCGTGTCGGGCAATATCGACCTGTCCTATTACCGCTACGGCCCCAATGCCGACCGCAACACAAGTTCGCCGACCTATGGCGCCGGCGAGCCGCTGGCGCTGGCGATCCGGGCGGGCGGCAATCTCACCCTCCAGGGGAGCCTATCGGACGGCTTCCAATCGACGCCCGGCGTGCCGGCGGTCTACAGCCCCATCGACGTCACCAACAGCCCGCTTTTCAGCGGTGGCCCTGCCAACTGTGGGCCTTATACCTGTTTGGCGGACGTGACCACCAACGTGACTCTTCTGACGGCTTGGACCATTCCGAACGACGCCTTCTATAACAACTGGTGGGGCGGCCTGCAGGACGTCAACGGGAACTACTACAACCCCGGAGCCACGATCCCGGCGGGCACGGTACTGAGCGCGGGGTCCGGCATCGCCTTCGAGGGGAGCGCGCCGCCCGCCGTCGCTGTGGTGGTAAGCCCGGCCGTCCCGCCCGCACCTGCCACGTCGGCCACGGCGGCGATGCTCGCACCGGGCTCGCTCTCCGCCTCGGTCCGGCTGGTCGCGGGTGCCGACCTGGCCGCTGCCGACCCGCGAACGCTTGAGGCGGCGCGGCTCCTCAATGGTACAGGAAACCTGACGCTCAACGATCCGGCCTACAACTCTTCCCTCAACGGCACGTACTTCAGCGTGGTTCGTACCGGCACCGGCAGCCTCGACCTGCTCGCCGGCGGCAGCTTCAGCGAGGCGACGCCGTACGGCGTCTACACGGCCGGCACGCAGGCGGCACCCATCCTGGTGAACGGCAGCAACCCGTACGATGTGGTCGGCACCGCGAGCGCCGGCGGCACGCATGCCTATTATCCTGAGCAGGGCGGCGACCTGCTCCTCGTGGCTCAGCAGGATGTAACGGGCAATATCCAGATCGCCAACAGCAACACGCGCTTTGTCGACTCGGATCTGACCAGCAATTGGTTCCGGCGCCAGGGCGGCGGCGTGTCCGCCGATCCCGTCGCATGGTGGATCAATTTCGGCAGTTTCGCGAAGACCGGCGCCTGGGTGTCCGGGACCCAGCTCGTCGGCTTCCAGGGCATCGGCACGCTCGGTGGCGGCAATCTGACCGTGATCGCGGGGCGCAACGCCGGCGTGCTGGGCAACGGCTCGACCGGCCTCGATCTCGCCGTCGCGTCCACCGGCCGGGTGCAGGCCGACGGCACGCTGGTGGAGACCGGCGGCGGCGATCTCACGGTGAAAGTCGGCGGCGCGATCAATCCGGTGGCGCCGCTCAACCTCTCCGCAACCGCTCCCGACTACTACGGCGCGGTGACCGACCTGCGCGGCAATATCACGATGATTGCCGGCTCGATCGGTGCGCTGGCGCCGAACACCTTCGGCTCGGCCTATAGCTCGGTCGATCCGCGCACCCTCGATCCCAATACGTTCAGGCGCTCGCTGAAGACGCCCGGACCGATCTTTACACCAGGCGACGGCACCGTCAGCGTCACAACGCGCGGCAACCTGGTGTTCGGCGGCGCCGGCGACGCGGGCATGGAGTCGCTGGTCGACCTCAACGGCATGCCCTATACGCTGCCCAATGCAAGCGGGACCCCGACCTTGGTCTCGAGCGGTGGGCTATCCAGCTTCACCCTGTGGACGCCGGCAACGGCGATCAATCTCTACGCGGCCGGCGGCGACGTCGCACCGTTGGTGGGCGCCGGCTGGCAGAACGGCACCCAGAACGGCAACGGCTTCTATCCGGGCACGCTGATCGTGGCGGCCGCCAACGGCGACATCCGTTTCGCTGAACCCGCATCAAACTCTGCAACCTTCCCGGTCCTCGAATTGATGCCGTCCCCGTCCGGCCAGCTCGCGCTGCTGGCTGCCGGCTCCATCTACGGGTCGAGCCAGGTGGTGGCGATGTCGGGCGCCGCCATGAACACGCTCGCGACACCGTTCCAGCCTGTGTTTCAGGGCAGCGACGGCAAGAGCAACGCCAGCGCGACATCGCCCTATCTCGGTTCGTCCACAAACAATCCAATCGCGTTCGGGCCGGACACGCCACTCACTGATCTGCATGCCGGTGACAATCAGCCGGCCCTCGTCTACGCGGGCGTGGATATCGTCGACCTGGGCCTCGGGCAGGTGCTGAACGTGTCGCCTGGCTTCGGCAATGGCTTCGTGCCGTCGCCCACGACCTGGTACCTCGCCGCCAAGCCGTTCGAGGTCATCGCCGGCCGCGACATCGTTGGGTTAGGCACGACGGCGGATGCGTTCTTCAATCCGGGGGCGAACGACATCTCGCTGATCCGGGCCGGGCGCGACATCATCTATCAGTCGGCGACCATCGCCGGTCGCGGCCTGCTTGACGTAGAGGCCGGCCGCAACCTCTATCAGGGCTATTATGGCTCGCTGACCAGCGCGGGTGATGTGGTCAACCCGGCGGACACGGCCGGCGGCGCCGGCATCACGGTGATGGCCGGCGTGGGGGCCAACGGACCCAACTATGCCGATTTCGCCAAGCTCTATTTCGACCCGGCGAACCAGCTGTCGGGCAACGCGCGGCTCACCGGCAGCGGCAAGGTCGTCCACGCCTATGGCCAGGAGCTGCTGCAGTGGCTCCAGCAGCGCTTCGGCTATACCGGGTCGGCGGCCGATGCGCTCGCCTATTTCCTGGCGCTGCCCAGCGAGCAGCAAGGCGTGTTCGTGCGCCAGGTCTATTACGAGGAGCTCACGGCCGGCGGCCGCGAGTACAATGATCCATCGAGTTCGCGCTACAAAACCTACCTGCGCGGGCTCGACGCGATCGCGACGCTGTTCCCGTCCTTGAACGCCAATGGACAGCCGGTCACCTATTCCGGCGGCATCACGATGTTCAGCACCATCACGGGAACAAGCTTCGTCAACGGCCACAATGTCCCCGTTACGGCCGATGCCGGCATCCACACCCTGTTCGGCGGCAACATCCAGATCCTCGATCCGGGCGGGAAGACGCTGATCGGCGAGGAGGGTGTCACGCCGGGTGCTGGCGCCGGCCTGATCACGCAGGGCTCCGGCGATATCGACGTCTATTCGCTCGACAGCGTGCTGCTCGGCCAGAGCCGCATCATGACGACGTTCGGCGGCAACATCCTGGTGTGGTCGGCAACCGGCGACATCAACGCCGGCCGCGGTTCCAAGACGACGACGATCTTCACGCCGCCCAAGCGCGCCTACGACAATTACGGCGACGTCACGCTGTCGCCGACCGTGCCGTCGGCCGGCGCCGGCATCGCGACGCTCAATCCGATCCCGCAGGTGCCGCCCGGCAACATCGATCTGATCGCGCCGAACGGCATGGTCGACGCGGGCGAGGGCGGTATCCGCGCCTCCGGCAACCTCAATATCGCAGCGCTGCAGGTCGTCAACGCCGCCAACATCCAGGTCCAGGGTACCGCGACCGGCATCCCCGTGGCGGCGGCGCCGAACATCGGCGCGCTGACGACGGCGTCCAACGCGTCGGGTGCCGCCGGTGCCGCGGCGGCGGACGCGGCACGCCGGTCGAGCAGCCGCCCGGCGCAGGACCTGCCCTCGATCATCACCGTCGAGGTCATCGGCTACGGCGGCGGCGAGACGCCGGCGCAGGACCAGCGGAACACCAGTCCGCGCGACAAGCCGCAGCAGAAAAGCTCCGATGCCAGGCCGGCCTACAATGACAGGAGCGCGGTCCAGGTCGCAGGTTACGGAACGCTCGACGAGGCAAAGGCGCAACTCCTGACGCCGGAAGAGCGTGAAAGGCTGGCGCAGCCCTGATAGCGGAACGGCTCAGCCTGACGGAAACGAGAAGCGTTGAATTGCCGTGCCGATCCGGTGGGGGCAGACGTTGATGCGCCTCCAGCGGCTGGGGGCGCCATTGCCGATGCCGGCGGAAACTGGGCCCGCCCTCAGGGGGCGGATTCCCGCGCGAGCCGTGCCACGACGTCGAGCAGCACGTTCGCGCCGGCGACGAGCTGGTCGGGTTCGGTATGTTCGCGCGGATTGTGGCTGATGCCGTCGCGGCTGGGGACGAAGATCATTGCCGCGGGACAGATGCGCGCGATCATCTGCGCGTCATGCCCGGCGCCCGAGGTCATGCGGCGGACCGAGAGCTGGTGCTCGCGGGCGGCCTGCTCGATCAGGCCGCAGACGCGCGCGTCGAACACCACCGGCTCGAACCGCGCCAGCCGCTCGGTCGCGACACGCACGCCCATCTCCGCGGCCAGCCGGCCGAGGTAGTCCGCCAGCGCCGCCTCCGCCGCCTTGAGCTTCGCCTCGTCCGGGTCGCGCAGGTCGACGGTGAAGGTCGCGCGCGAGGGGATGACGTTGATGACGTTCGGATGGAAAGCGATCGTGCCGACCGTCGCGACGCCGCTGGTGCCGGCCCGCTCGACATGATCCTTGACGAAGGTGATGACGCGCGCCGCCGCCTGGCCGGCGTCGCAGCGCATCGCCATCGGCGTGGTGCCGGCGTGGTTGGCGGTGCCGTCGATTGTGATCCGCTGCCACGAAATGCCCTGGAGGTTCTCGACAGCGCCGATCTGGATGCCGTCCCGCTCCAGCACCGGCCCCTGTTCGATATGCAGCTCGACATAGACATGGGGTGTTACGAACCCCGGTTCAGTTTCGCCGGCATAGCCGATCCGCGCCAGTTCCCGGCCCAGCACCGTCCCGTCATGGCCGACGGCCGCCAGCGCCGCGTCGACCGAAAGGCCCCCGGCAAAGACCAGCGAGCCCATCATGTCCGGGACGTAGCGCACGCCCTCCTCATTGGTGAAGGCGCCGACGATGATCGGCCGGCTGCTTTCGAACGCGTGGCACTTCAGGGCGTCGATCACCTCCAGCCCGGCAAGCACGCCGTAGCAGCCGTCATAGATGCCGGCATTCACCACCGTGTCGATATGCGAGCCGAGCATGATCGGCGCAGCATCGGGATCGCCCGTCCGCCAGATGCCGAAGATGTTGCCGATGCGGTCGATCACCACGTCGAGCCCGGCTTGCTTGAGCCAGGACACGAACAGGCCGCGCCCCTGCTTCTCAGCGTCGTTGAGTGCCACGCGAATGAGACGCCCATCGGCGTCGCGGCCGATCTCGCCCAGTTCGCGCAGGCGGGCGATGAGGCGGTTGCCGTCTATCCCGATCGTCATGGCCTCAGCTCTCCTTCACGACCGACGCCGGATCAAGCCCGGTCAGCGTTCGATACAAGACGGGGTCGGTCGCCCCTTCGGTGTTGATGGCGAAGACGCGGGCATCTGCGCCGAGGCCGATGGCGGTGCGGGCCGCCGCATCGCCGGCGATCCTGGCAAGGCCGGCGAGGCCCGCGCCGCCGCTTTCGCCCGCCACGATCGCCGGGTCCGCGATCGCCGGGTCCACGATCGCCGGGTCCTGGCGCCTCGGGCGGGCGAGCCGGTTCATCATCGCGACGGCGTCGTCCTCGCCGACCGTCATGAAGGCGTCCGCCGTGCGCGACAGCACGCGCCATGCGATCAGCGAGGGCTCATAGCATTCGAGCATCGCCATCACCGTCGGCGCGCCGTGCGGCACCTTCACGAGATGGCCCGCGCGCGCCGTCTCATAGAGGCAGGCGGCGCGATCCGGCTCGACCACCACGAAGGTCGGGCGGTCCGCGCCATAGTGCTGCGCCAGATACCCGGCGGCGGCCGCCGCCAAGCCCCCGACGCCGGCCTGCATGAACACATGGCTGGGCGGCTCGCCGAGCGCCTGCACCGCCTCCCGCATCATGGCCGTATAGCCCTGCATGACGAGGCCCGGGATCCGCTCATAGCCGGGCCAGGACGTGTCCGACACGATCAGCCAGCCGCGCGCCGCCGCGACGCGCGTCGCCTCGGTCACGGCATCGTCGTAGGTGCCGTCGACCCGGATCATCTCCGCACCGAAGCGGGCGATGGCGGCAACGCGCACATCGCTGACGCCGGCATGAACGAAGATCGCACAACGCGCGCCGATCAGCTGCGCCCCCTGCGCCACGGACCGGCCGTGGTTGCCATCAGTGGCACAGGCGACCGTCATGGTCCGGGCGACGGCGCGCACGTCGGGCGCGGTCATCGCCTCATAGCCAACCGGGCGGCCGAACCGGCGCGCGGCTTCCTCGAGGACGAGGCGAACGACCGCATAGGCGCCGCCCAGCGCCTTGAAGCTGCCCAGGCCGAAGCGACTGGACTCGTCCTTCACGTGGATCGCAGCCACGCCACAGGCGGCCGCGAGTGCCGGCAGCGCGCGCAACGGCGTCGGGGCATGATCGGGCCGATAGGCCAGATAGCGCGCCACATCGTCCGCCGCGGCAGGATCGAGGATCGCGGCATCCGCCGGGTCAAGCGGCTGGCGGTGGGCAGGGTCGGGATTGGCAAAGAGCATCGTCGTCTCCGTTGCCCGAAACATTAGTGCAGCCGAAGCGATCCAGGCGCTACAGTTTGCCCAGCTCAACGCATGTTTTTTTCATGAAAGGGCGTCATGGCGCAGCATTCGTTCGCTCCGCTCGACCAGTTCGACCGCGCGATCCTCGACATTCTCCAGCGCGACAACCGCACGCCGCAGCGCGAGATCGGCGAGGCGGTAGCGCTCTCGGCACCGGCCGTGCAGCGCCGCATCCGGCGCATGGAGGAGGCCGGCGTGATCGCCGCCAATGTGGCACTGGTCGATCCGGCGAGCGTCGGACGCCCGATCACCATCCTCGTCGAGTTGGAGGTCGAGAGCGAGCGCCCGGAGCGGATCGCGGCACTCAAGCAGCGGCTCAGCGTGGCACCCGAGGTGCAGCAATGCTACTACGTGACGGGGGAGGCCGATTTCGTCGTGGTGCTGACGGTCGCCACCATGTCGGAGTACGAGGCGCTGACGAGCAGCCTGCTGCTGGCCGACGACAATGTGAAACGCTTCCGGACGCTCGTCGTGATGGACCGGGTCAAGACGCGGATGGCCGTGCCGACACTCGCCGAGTGACGTGCTCTCCGCTAAAGCACCCGGCGCGCGACGGCGTGATCGATGCCAAGGATCACTACCGCGGTGCCGAAGTTCCAGAGCAGAATCATCAGCGACGTGTCCAATTGGTGAAACAGCGTCAAGGCCGAAGCGGTGAAGGCGGCGACCGACAGGCTGGCGACGAACGTGACGCCACGCGGCCGCAGCGCCGCGGCGTGCCGCAGCATCCAGAAGAGGATGCCCGTGAGAGGCAGGCCGGTGGCAAGCAACGTGCAGAAGCAGCGCACGGCTTCTCCCGCTTGGATACTGCCCGGACCGATGGCGACCCAATTGCTGATGCAGCCATAGCCGATCGTGCAGAGCCAGAGGGCGGCGGCCGGTGCGGGCAGCGCCAGCCACAGGCGCGACCGATCGGGCAAGCTCGCCATGAAGGCGGCGAGTGCCGCCAGCGTGCCGGTCAGGATCGAGGCGGCGGTGCCTGTCAGAAACATGGGCTCGCGCAGTCGCCGGGCGCAATCGGGCCTGATGCCGAAGATGAGCGACAGGATGCCGATGACGGCCGCCGCAACAAGCAGCCACAGGCCGGCCCGCAGCAGAGGGGGGCGCAGGCGATGCACGGGGGCCGCGTCCGCGACCAGCGCCTCGATGAGGTCGGGAGTCCGCCTCATGGGCGGGAATCCGAAAGGCCGAGCAGCTGCCGCAAGCGCTGCATGGCGCGATGGCTGGCGACCTTCAGTGCCGCGGCCGACATGCCGCTCACGGCCGATGCCTCCTTCAATGACAGTTCGCGCAGCTTCAGGAGCTCGATCGCCTGGCGCTGGCCGGCGGGCAACGCCTGAATCGCCGCGTGCAGAGGCCGGCTGTCGCCGGCGCCCTCTTCCAGGTTCGATGCGGGTGCCACAAAGGTTTCGTCGTCGGCGTCGAGCGTGACCTCGCGCCCTGACGATCGGGCTCGACGTCTGCGGAAGTCGACCAGCCGGTGCCGCGCCACGCCGGCGAGCCAAGGCTTGAAGGGCCGCCTCGGATCATAGGTCTGTCGGATGGCATGGACGGTCAGCAGGACGTCCTGCACGCCATCCTCGACCTCGTCCGCATCGCTGAGGCGGCCCATAGCGATCGCGCGCACGTAAGGCGTGATCGCCAGCAGCAGGCGGCGGTAGCTGGCGCCATCGCCATCCTGGGCGCGCGCCATCAGTGTCGACCAATCTTCGCTGTCATCGTCGGGCATCGCGGCTGACTATACCGGGCGGGCAGCGGCTGACGAGTCCGGCCGGGTCCCAAGCGCATCACGATATCTTGTAGCTGGTTTCGCAATTGGGAATGTAACCCCGACGTCCCTCGCGGCGAATGGTGGGACGAGCCGGTCTTGAGGCCGGCGTCGCTCCGTTGTGAGACCACCGAAGGAAAAACCATGATGCGTCGCAGAACGCTCCTCCTTGCCGCCCTTGTCGCTGCCCCTCTGACCCTGGGTTTCGGCGCTGCGCGGGCGGCGACGGAGCAGAATTACGACAAGGCCGCCTTCGCGGCAGCCCAGGCGGCCGGCAAGCCCATCCTGGTCGATATTGCGGCCTCATGGTGCCCGGTCTGCGCCGCGCAGCGGCCGATCCTCGAGAAACTGACAGCCGATCCGGCCTTCAAGGATCTCGTGGTCTTCAAGGTCGATTTCGATGCGCAGAAAGACGTGGTCCGGGCGATGGGCGCCCAGATGCAGAGCACGCTGATCGTATTCCACGGCTCCACCGAGCAGGGGCGTTCGACCGGCGACACGAACGCGGGCTCCATCCAGGCGTTGCTCGCCAAAGCGAAGGTCTGACCCGTCATGGCAATGGGGAGCGTCGGCTTCAGTTTCCTCGCGGGCGTGCTGTCGACGCTCTCGCCCTGTGTCCTGCCGCTGCTGCCGATCGTGCTCGGCGGCGCGGTGGCGGCTCATCGGTTCGGGATGGTCGCGCTCACCGCGGGGCTCGTCTTGTCCTTTACCGGCATCGGGCTGTTCGTGGCGACGGTCGGCTTTTCGATCGGGCTTGACGGCGCCGTCTTCCGCGATGCATCGGCGGTCCTGCTGGCCGGCCTTGGCATCGTTCTCCTGAGCGGCAGCCTGCAGCAGCGCTTCGCTTTAGCGACCGCGGGCCTCGGCAATGAAGCCAACGGCCTGATGGCGCGCGTGGCGCCGTCCGGCCTCGGCGGCCAGCTCGCGATCGGCGTGATCCTGGGCGCCGTGTGGAGCCCCTGCGTCGGCCCGACGCTCGGCGCTGCGTCCGTGCTCGCCGCCCAAGGCCGGGACCTGGGCTCGGTCGCGCTCGTGATGATGGCGTTCGGCCTGGGTACCGCCGTCCCGCTCGTTATCGTGGGCATGCTGTCGCGCGAGGCGCTCACCCGCTGGCGCGGCCGGATGATGAGCGGTGGCGCTGTCGGTAAATATCTGCTGGGCGGCGGTGCCCTGGCCGTCGCGGTCCTGATCCTGACCGGGGCCGACCGGGCCGTCGAAGCCTTCCTCGTCACGGCCTCGCCCGCCTGGCTGACCGATCTCACGACCCGGTTCTAGGTCTTCGCCATGATCACCGATTCCACGATCACCTGCCCGCTCTGCGCGACCCGGAAGAGCGAGACCATGCCGACCGACGCCTGCCTATTCTTCTACGAATGCACGGGATGCGGCGCGCTGCTCCGCCCGAAGCCGGGCGATTGCTGCGTCTTCTGCTCCTATGGATCCGTGCCCTGTCCGCCCGTGCAGGCGGCGGGCGGCAAGAAGGGGTGTTGCTGATCCATCCCGGCGCTCACTCGGCCGCGGCGGTGATCTCGGCCAGGGCGGTCCCGTCGCCCCTGAGCCGCTCGGCGTCGCGGGCTGGCGGCGCACCGAACATCCGCGCATACTCCCGGCTGAACTGCGAGGCGCTCTCGTAGCCGACGGCATAGCCCGCGCGCGCCGCGTCGTAGTTGGCGACGACCAGCTTGCGCGCCTGCTGCAGGCGCAGGCTCTTCTGGTATTGCAGCGGGCTCATCGCCGTCGCTGCCTTGAAATGGCGATGCAGCGAGGCGGCACTCATGCCGGCGAGGGCCGCCAGCGCATCGATGCGCAACGGCTGGTCGTAATGTGCCCGGATCCAGGCAATGGCGTTGCGAACTCGGGACAGGCGGCTGTCGGTGCGGGCGAGCTGGCGCAGCACACCGCCCTGCGGCCCCTGCAGCAGGCGGTAAAGGATCTCGCGCTCGACGAGCGGCGCCAGCACAGCAATGTCTTCGGGCGCGTCGAGCAGGCGCAGAAGGCGCAGCCAGGCATCGAGCAGCGCCGGCGTCACCGGGCTGACGCCGAAGCCGGCGGCTGTGGGCTCGATGCGTGCGGGGGCCTTGGTGCCGGCCGGAATCTCGGGCAGCAATGCCGCGAGCGCTTCCCGGTCCAGCGCCAGGGTGACGGCGATATAGGGGTGCTCGGCGCTCGCCTCGAGCACCCGACCTGATACCGGCACCTCCACCGAGGCGATGAAGCAGCTGGCGGGATCGTAGCGAAAGACGCTGTCGCCGATCGTCACTTCCTTGGCGCCCTGCAGGACCAGGCACAGCATCGGTTCGTAGAGGCCGGGCAGCGTCGGTGTGGTCTGCCATCCCGTATGGATCGTCACGCGGGCGATCGCCGTCTCGGTACGGCGGCCGCGGGCATGACGCGCCGTCAGGGCGCGCAGTTGGTCCAGTTGCTCGTGCATGACCGCATCATCGGCGCCCGCCTGGCGCCAGGCAAGGCGGCAGCAGGCTCCGGCGATCGCACTTGAGAGGATCAGGCAAGAGATCGAGGCGATCGGGCGCGCCGTCGGCGGTGCCAACCGCCAGTTTCTTCGACGACCAGGGCCTGCTGCCGTGGCGACATGGCCAGGCCCTGCAACGTCGTTTCAAGGAGGAAGACAACCATGACCAGGATTTTCGGCGCCGAGTCCACGACCGACGAGGTGCTCGCGGGCATCGATCTGTCGGGCAAGCGCGTGTTCGTCACCGGCGTGTCGGCCGGTCTCGGCGTCGAGACGGCGCGTGCGCTCGCGGCGCGCGGCGCGCATGTGGTTGGCGCTGCGCGCGATCTTGCGAAGGCGCGGGCCGCGACCGCGGCAATTCATGGGCAGGCCACCGGCAGCGGCGGTTTGGATCTGGTGGCGCTCGACCTCGCGTCGCTTGCGAGCGTGCGCGCCTGTGCCGACGCGCTCGTCGCGGCCGGCGAGCCGTTCGATTTGGTGATCGCCAACGCCGGCGTGATGGCCTGCCCGCAGGGTGTCACGGCCGACGGCTTCGAGACCCAGTTCGGCACCAACCATCTCGGCCATTTCGCGCTGATCAACCGGATTGCATCCCTGCTGAAGCCGGGCGGCCGGCTGGTCAACCTGTCGTCGGCGGGCCATCGCTTCTCCGACGTCGATCTGGACGATCTCGGCTTCGCGCGCACGCCCTATACGCCGTTCGGCGCCTATGGCCGGTCAAAGACGGCCAATATCCTGTTCGCCGTGGAATTCGACCGGCGCCACCGGGGCCGGGGTATCCGCGCCACTGCCGTGCATCCGGGCGCGATCCAGACGGAACTCGGCCGATACATGACGGACGAGGTGAGAGAGCAGCTGATCGCGTCGATCAACGCGAACCGGCCGGCCGGGACGCCGGAGTTCAGCTACAAGACCGTGCCGCAGGGCGCTGCGACCTCGGTCTGGGCCGGCGTCGTGGCGTCGCCGGACGAGGTCGGCGGCCGCTATTGCGAGGACTGTCACGTGGCGGAATTGGTCGAGGGCGAGGGCATCCGCGCCGGGGTCCGGCCCTACGCCCTCGATCCCGAGCGCGCGAAGACGCTCTGGGCGAAGAGCGAGGCGCTGGTCGGCGAGCGCTTCTGAGGGGGCCTAGAAGGACAGCTGCACCTTGCAGCACTCGGTCGGCCGGTGCTCGAACACGTCGAACGCCGTCGCGAAATCCTGGAAGCCGTAGCGGTGCGTGATCAGCCGCTCCGGCTTCAGCCGGCCGGTAGCGAACCAGCTCAGCACCTTCTCGAACTTCCGGCTGTTGAGCCGGGAGGCGTGGATCGACAGTTCCTTGCTGGTGATCCGCTGCTGCACGACCGTCGAGGGATTGGCGGAAAAGCCCATGATGCCGATGCGGGCGGCGGGCGAGGCGATCTCGATCGCTTCGCTGAGGATCGCCGGATGGCAGGCGGCATCGATGATCAGCGTCGGCCTGAGGCCGGCTGCCGCGAGCGCCGCCGGCAGCGGGGCGCGCGCCGTGTTGACGACGCGGTCGGCGCCGTTCGCCCGGGCGGCGTCGAGCCGCTCGTCGATCCGGTCGCACACAGTCAGATCCTTGACGCCATAGACGCCCTTCAGCACCTGGACGACGGTGAGCCCGATCGGGCCGGCGCCATAGACGAGCGCCACGTCTTGGGCCAAGACGCGCGTTAGGTCGGTGATGTTGGCCGCGACCGAGAAGGGCTCGACCAGCGGCGCCTGCTCGTCCGACACGCCGTCCGGCACCGGCAGCGCATTGGCGGCCGGCACGCAGCAATATTCCGCGAAGCCGCCGTCGCGATGAACGCCCAGCACCTGCAGTTCCGTGCAGACGTTGGGGCGCCCGACCGAGCAGGGATAGCAGTGGCCACAGGCGATGACCGGGTCGACCACGACGCGGGTGCCGAGCGTCGCCGTGACGCCTGTCCCGACGGCGTCGATCCGCCCGAAGAACTCGTGGCCGATGATGCGCGGATATTGGGCGAACGGGTTGCTGCCGTGGAGGATATGGACGTCCGAACCGCAGATGCCCGCGCGCTCGACGCGAACGCGCACCTCGCCAGGCCCGGGCTCCGGCGTCGCCCGCTCCAGTACCGTCAACTGTCCCGGCCGCTCCACGACGAGGCTCTTCATCCCACTCTCCCGATCGCCAATCCCGGCAGCTGTCCGCAAGGCTGGCAGCCGCCGGCCCGATATAAAGGCTATCGATAAACGAACTGGGATACAAGCGGCGATGCAAAGTACGGCGCCGTCGCTGCCATAAACTGAAGATGGCGACGAAATTTCGGCGTATTTCCTTATAGATTGGTCGCTGCGACGCTCGATTGCGGCTTCATGCCGAATCGTAGCGCTTGCGCGCTGGTATCCTAGAGCGTAGGGTCGTCCTGCCAATGAAATCCCAAGCCGCCTTCGAGAGCGGCTGTTCGATGTGGAGGAACGCCGACTTGCTCCTGCCCCGATCCTGCCTTGCCGCACGGATCGCCCGGCATATCGGGCGGCCCCCCTCCCGTCGATCTCATCCCGACGGTTTCATGCGGCGCTCAAGGGAGGGAGAGAAGCAATGAGCATTTCGCGGCGTGAATTCGGCATGTCGGTCCTCGCGGCCGGCGTGGTCGCAGCCGGTTTCGGGATCCAGCGTGCGTCCGCGGCGGCGAAGTACCGACTGCGCTACGGCACGGCCTTCCCGAACAGCCATCCCGGCGCCAAGCGCATCATGGAAGCCGCCGAGGCGATCAAGAAGACGACCGACGGCCTGGTCGAGCTTCAGGTCTATCCGAGCAGCCAGCTGGGCGGCGAAGCCGACATGTTCTCGCAGACCCGGTCAGGCGCGCTCGACTTCATGTCCACTTCGGGCGTCAACCAGACCGTGGTGCCGGTCGGCGGGATCAACGCCGTGGCGTTCGCGTTCGAGAGCTACGACAAGGTCTGGGCCGCCATGGACGGCGATCTCGGCAATCATGTGCGCGCCGCCTTCGGCAAGGCCGGCCTGCATGTCATGCCGAAGAGCCTCGACAACGGCTATCGCAACATCACGTCCTCGGCGAAGCCGATCGTGACGCCGGACGATCTCAAGGGCTTCAAGATCCGCGTGCCGGGCAACCCGCTCTGGGTGACCCTGTTCAAGACGCTGGGCGCCTCGCCGACGCCGATCGATTTCGGCGAACTTTATGCCGCGCTGCAGACCAAGATCGTCGACGGCGAGGAGAATCCGCTGGCGCTGATCCAGAGCGCCAAGCTCTACGAGGTGCAGAAATACATCTCGCTGACCGGGCACATCTGGGACGGGCACTATATCTTCGCGAACGGCGACAAATGGGCGAGCCTGCCCCCGGACGCGCAGAAGGCGATCACCGAGGCGCTCAGCCAGGCGGCCGATCTCGAGCGCCAGGACATCCAGCACTTCAACGAGCAGGTGTCGGCGGAAATGACGAACTCGGGCGTCACCATCAACAAGGTCGACACCAAGCCGTTCCGCGACGCGCTGCGCAACGGCGGCTACTACAGCGACTGGAAGGCCAAGTTCGGACCGGAGGCCTGGGCGCTCTTGGAGAAATATTCGGGCCCGCTCTGAGCGGCGCCTGACCCCGCTCACGACGTCTCGCTCCAGGGCCGTAGCCGAGGAGAACACCCATGGAAATCGCGACCGCGTCGCTCGCCCCGCCCGGCCTGTTCGCCCGGTTCGACCGGCTGCTCGGGATGACCGTCGAAGCCGCGGCCGCCCTCCTCGTCGTGGCCGAGGCCGTTCTCCTCGGCTGGGCGACCACGGCGCGCTATCTGTTCAACAGCCCGCTCACCTGGTCCGACGAGCTCGCGACCGTGCTGTTCGTGTGGCTGTCGATGCTGGGATCCGTGGTGGCGCTCCGGCGCGGCGAGCACATGCGGCTCACGACCTTCGTGCGCAACATGCCGCCCGCTTGGCGGGCGCGCGCCGACGCGCTGGGCCTGGTCCTGGTCTCTGCGGTCCTGGTGGCGCTCATCCCGCCCAGCCTGAAGCATGTGCAGAACCACCTGGAGGGTGCGACGCCGGTCCTCGAAATCAGCGAGGCCTGGCGCGAGGCGGCGCTGCTGGTCGGCACCGCCCTCATGCTGGTGACGGCGATCGACAAGCTCGTGCAGCATGCGACACCGCTGCAGGTCGCGGGCTCGCTTGCGGTCATGATGGTCATGGGCGGCGGGCTCTACCTCGCCATGCCGCTCTTCGACGATCTCGGCAACTACAACCTGCTGATCTTCTTCCTGGGGCTCTTGAGCTTCTGCATGATGCTCGGCATGCCGATCGCCTTGTCCTTCGTGCTGGCGACGGTCGCCTACCTGCATTTCACGTCGACCATCCCGCTGTCGATCGTGCCGGCCCGGCTCAGCGCCGGCATGTCGAACCTCGTGCTGCTGGCCGTGCCGATGTTCGTGCTGCTGGGCGCGCTCATCGAGGTGGCCGGGCTCGCCCGGGCGATGATCGCCTTCCTGGTCTCGCTGGTCGGGCACCTGCGCGGCGGCCTGCAATATGTCCTCCTGGGCGCCATGTATCTCGTCTCCGGCATCTCCGGCGCCAAGGCGGCCGACATGGCGGCGATCGCGCCGGCGCTGTTCCCGGAGATGCGCAAGCGCGGCAACCGCCACGGCGACCTGGTCTCGCTCTTGTCGGCCTCGGCCGTCATGTCCGAAACGATCCCGCCGTCGATCGTGCTCATCACCGTCGGATCGGTGACCGGCGTCTCGATCGCGGCGCTGTTCACCGGCGGCCTGCTGCCGGCGGTGGTCGGCATGATCGCGCTCTGCTTCGTCGTGTTCATGCAGACCCGGCGGGAGGACATGAGCAGCGCGCGGCGGGTCGATGGCCGGACCCGCCTCAAGCTCTTCGTGTGGGCGGTGCCCGGCCTGGGATTGCCGATCGTGATCCGGACCGCCGTCGTCGACGGCATTGCGACCGCGACCGAGGTCGCGACCATCGGCGTCATCTACACGATCCTCGTCGGCATCTTCGTCTATCGTGAGTTCGACTGGCGCAAGGTCTATCCGATCCTGGTCGATACCGCCTCGCTGTCGGGCGCCATCCTGCTCGTGGTCGGGGCCGCGACCGGGTTGGCCTGGGCGCTGACGCAGTCGGGCTTCTCGCAGGACCTGGTGGCGGCGATGGCGGGCATGCCGGGCGGACGCTGGGGCTTCGTCGCGATCTCGGCCGTCATGTTCGTCATCCTGGGCAGCGTGCTCGAGGGCGTGCCGGCCATCGTGCTGTTCGGGCCGCTCTTGTTCCCGATCGCCCGGCTGATGCATGTGAACGAGGTCTATTACGCGATCGTCGCCGTCTTCTCGATGGGGCTCGGGCTGTTCACGCCGCCGTTCGGCGTCGGCTTCTATCTCGCCTGCGCGATCGGCCGGGCCTCGCCCGACGATGTCATCCGCCATGTCTGGCCGCATCTGGCCGCGCTCGTCGTGGCACTCATCCTGATCATCGCCATCCCGTGGATCTCGATCGGCTTCCTTTGACGGCACAATCGGATGGATGATTGACAGCAAAGGGCGGCGACCGATCCGCCTCGCACTCGCCGACCCGTACTCCATGGAGCCGACCCGCCTTGGCCATGAACGATACCGATCGACAGAGCGGCCGACTGGCAGACCAGGTCTACGAGCGCCTGCTGGGCGATATCGTGCGCGGCACGCTGCCGCCGGGCACGCCGATGGCGGAGCTCGACCTGTGCCAGCGGCTGGGCGTCAGCCGCACGCCGGTGCGCGAGGCGCTCATCAAGCTTGCCGACGCCGACCTCGTCCGCATCCTGCCGCAGCGCGGCAGCTTCGTGGCGCCGATCTCGTTCGAGGCGTTCCGCAACGCTCAGTTCATCCGCGAGCATCTCGAATGCGCGCTCGTCGGCGAGGCGGTTCGCTATATCGACGCGACGTCACTGCGCGAGCTGACCGAGATCATCGAGCGCCAGGACGAGGCCGCCGCGGCCGGCCAGAGCGAGGCGTTCTACGAGCATGACGAGGCGTTCCACGACGCGATTGCGCGGCTGAGCCGCTATGTCGGCGTATGGACGGTGATCCGCCAGACCAAGATCCATTTCGATCGCGTGCGCCATCTGACGCTGGTCCTGGACGCCGACCACATCCCGCTCCTGATCGAGCAGCATCGCGAGATCCTGGACGGGCTCGCCAACTGCAACGAGGCGCAGGCCGTCGCCGCCATGCGCCGCCATCTGCGCGAGGTGTTCCGCCGTGCGAACGCGGTGATCGCCCAGCAGGAAAGTCTGACCAAGCTCAGGGCGCAGCGCGCGGCCGGCTGAGCGGAAAGCGTGCCAGCACCGCAAACCGGCCGGCCACCTCGCCGCCGATCACGTCGAGGGCGCCGGCCCTGACCCAGACATGGGCGGCCAGCCCCTTCGCCGCCCCTGCTTGGGTCAAGGTCGGCGCCGTGCCGTAATAGAGCACGGATGGGACGCCCCTGCGCCGCAGCATCCAGTGCGCGGCGACGCCCTGCTGGAAGCAGACCGCCCGCCATGGCACGCGCCTGGCGCCGGCGACCACGGCCCAGCGGACGCGGGTGATCAGCGCCTCCGGCATGTCGGCCAACGGCGCCGCCGCGCTGTCGCCGCGGCCGAGCAGCCGGACCAGCCAGCGAAACGGCAGCGCCGCGATCGCGACCCGGGCGATCGCCAGCAGGAGGACCGCCTCGCACAGGAGCGCGCGATCGGGCCAGGCGAGCCGCCGCCACTTGCGCAGTGCCGCCGTCATGGCGCTGCCCATCCTGTGGTCAACTGAAGACCGCCTGATAGAGGAAGCCGTCGCCATGCCGGCCGATCGGCACGAGGAAGATCGCCATCTCGCCCAGGCTGTCATGCATGAGCCGGTGCGTTCTCTGGGCAAGGCAGGCGGGACCGGGACCCGCGAACTGCAGCTGGAACGGGCTTGCGCCGTCTCGGCCGGTCGGTCCGGGCAGAGCCCCCGCCTCGATGAGGGCGATCGCCATGCTGGCGTTCTCGCCGATGTCGACCGAGAAGGTCTCGCCCAGGTGGGGGACGAATGTCTCCAGCGCCCACATGCGTCCTCCAGCGACGGTCGCCTACCGCATTTCGCTCAAATTGAACTTAAACTCGAGTGCAACCCCTGGCAATATCGGGGCGCTTCGCTCCGTTCGAGGGGGGATCCATGACCGTCGAATTGTCTGACACGTCAAGGGTTGCGCGCGGCCAAGGACATTTGAGCGCCGACATGGGCACGCAGACCGTTCTGATGAGTATCGATCACGGGAAATATATCGGCCTCGACGCGGTCGGTACCGCGATCTGGCAGCGGCTGGCCGAGCCGGTCAGCGTGCGGGATCTCTGCGCGCAGCTGATGAGCGCCTTCACCGCCGACGCGGCGGAACTGCGGCGCGACGTGCTGGCCTTCCTCACGCGTCTTCACGCCTACGGGCTCGTCGATATCGATCCGGCCTGACATGGCCATGCCGGCCGGGCCGGACGGCTATCTTTGCGGCTGGCGCGTCCGCTCGGAGCTGCCGCTGCCGGAACTCTCGCCCTGGCAGGGGATCGACCGGCCACCGGACATCACCGTTCGTTTCGGGCCGGTTCCGGAGCAGCTGCCGGACGTCGTCGGCGAGACTCCGTTCATGCAGATCGGGCGCGACGGCAGCGGTCTCCTGCGGATCGACGCGGTCGGCGGCTATCTCGTGCGTCGGGACGAGGTGGTGATCGAGCCCCGGGCGGGCGCCACGGACGCCGAACTCCGGCTGTTTCTGCTCGGGTCGGCGCTGGGCATTCTCTGCCACCGGCGCGGGCTCTTGCCGCTGCACGCCGCGAGCATCGGCTGCGATGGCGCGGCGGTCGCCTTCGCCGGCCCGTCGGGCGCCGGCAAATCGACGCTGGCGGCCGCCCTGGCCCAACGGGGCTACCCGCTGCTGTCGGACGACGTCTGTGTGATCGATGCCCATGCCGCCGACGGTCCCGTGGTGCTGCCGGCATTTCCCCGGCTGAAGCTCTGGCACGATTCGCTGACGGCGCTCGATCTCGCGGCCGAAGGGCTCGAGCGCAACCGTCGGTTCCAGGAGAAATACCATTATCTGGCGCGGCAGGGGGATGTCGCAGGGCCTGTGCCGCTGGCGGCGATCTATCTGCTGGAGACGGTATCCGCGGGCGAGGACTGGTCCGTCCAGCGGATCGAGAAGCCGTTCGAGGCCGTGCGCGCGTTGCACGACCAGGTCTTCCGGCGATCCGTCGCGGTGGCGCTCGGCTATACGAACGCCCTGTTCCATGCCGAAACGCAGATCGCCGCGCGCGTCCCGGTCCTGCGTTGGCGCCGGCGCAAGGACTTCGCGCGGCTCAACGAGGACGTGGCGCGACTGGCCCAATCCTGGATCGCATGAGCGGCCTGATACTCCTCGCGTCATATCCCAAGTCGGGCAATACCTGGATGCGGCTCGTGCTCGAGACGCTGCGCCGGGAGGGGCAGCGGCCGGCGCTCGACGCGCTCGGCATCGAGAGTGCCGCGGCCAGGCTCAGGTACGACCAGGCGCTCGACATCGAGACTTCGGACCTGAGCCCGCTCGAAATCGCCCGCGCGCGGCCGTGGGTTTCGGCGCAGTGCCGGGCCGCAGCCGATGGCCGGATCCTGAAGATGCACGATGCCAATCTGACGCCCCCCGGCGCAGCGGGCCCGCCGTTCGACCCAGGCGCCGTCGATCGCGTGCTCTACATCGTACGTGACCCGCGCGATGTGGCGCTGTCGTTCGCGCGCCATTTCGGGTTTTCGCTCGACCAGGCGGTCGCAAGCCTTGCGGATACAGCTTTCTGGATGGGGCGGTCGGAAACCGGCCTCAACCCGAACCTAGAGCAATTCCTGTCGAGCTGGAGCCGGCATGTCGAAAGCTGGCTCGACGCGCCTGGCCTGACGATCCTGTGCCTGCGTTATGAGGACCTGCTGCAGGCGCCGCTCGAAAGCTTCGCCGCGGCTGCGCGCTTCTTCGGTCTGCCGGCCGATGCCGATTTGCTCGGCCGGGCCGTCGATGCTTGCGCGTTCGCGGCACTCGCCGCGGAGGAGCGCGCGCTGGGGTTCCGTGAAAGGCATTGGGATGCGGCCGCACCATTCTTCTATCGCGGCAGGGCGGGTGCCTGGCGCGAGGGCCTGCCGGCGGCGCTCGTCGAGGCGATCGGGCGCGACCACGGGCCGGTCATGCGCCGGCTCGGCTACGAGGCGTGACGCGCGCTCACATGTTCCCGCCCTCGAGGCGACGGATGAAGCGCCCGGCCGACAGCGTGAAGGGCAGGGCGAACTGATAGAGCACATAATTGTCGGCGCGAATGTCGTGGGCAGCCGGCCAATCGTCGATCAGGCGGCGCAGGCGCGGCAGATCAAGGCATTGCTGCGCGAGCGGGCTCTGCTCCAGCCGGGCGACCTCTGCGGCGAGTTCCTTGCGCGCCGCGGTGGCGACGCCGTGCCAGTCGGCCATCTGCAACCCTCGGCGCCGCTCCTGCAGGATTTCCGGCGGCAGCAGCGGCGCCATGGCCCGGCGGATGAGCGCGCGCGGCTCGCCCTGGTGCAGGAACTGCTCCTCCGGTATGGCGAGGCAGAATTCGACAACGCGCCGGTCGCTGGTCGGGTCCAGCATGTCCACGCCGAATTGCCGCCGGAGCGCCGCCGCCATGTGCCCCCGATGATCGCTGCGATCGAACACCGCGAGGCGGAGCCGGCGGCCGTCCCAGTCGACCAGATTGCCGAGCGATCCGCCATGCCGTACGGCCCGCGCCTCGAGGCCGGATCGTTTGAGAAACGCCGGATTGATCAGCGAATAGTCGGGCAGCGCCAGTTCCGGCCGGCCGAACCGCTGCCGTACCGCGCGGGCCGCGGGAAGCGGCAGCAGCGGCAGCAGGGTCATGGCCAAGATCGACGACCATCTGTGACCGCTGCGCGCCCGCATCTGCGCCATGCTCTGCGCCAGGCGCCGCCAGTGCATCCTGCGTGCCAGTGCCGGCAGCAGGGTGAGCCCGTCGTAGCTCGCGGTCATGTTGCCCAGGTTGCCGGTTAGCATCACCTTGCAGCCCCGGTGCGCCGCGGTGCGCGCCATGTGATCGACGCCCGGCACGCCGAACACGCTCAGCACCGGCCAGTCCTGCACGGCCTCGCGCCGGTCGAGCGCGTCGAGGAACGGTTCGGGGAAATTGGGGATCAGCACATGCTCGATGTTGGCGTGTCCGCGCGCCACGGCGGCGGCATGGGACGACTCGTCCGCGAAGCGGCCGGGGCCGGGGTCGCTGACCTCGCCTGTGGGCGCCATCGTGAGCGCGATCAGCGGGCGGTCCTGCTCGGCGAGCGCACGCGCGGCCAAGGCTGTGACGCTGCTGCTGTCGAGCCCGCCGCTCAGCTGCGTGGCGACGGGGCCCTGTGTTCCGATGCGACAGCGGACCGCCTGGTCGAGCAGGTCATGCAGCGCCTCCGCATAATCCTCGTCGCGCTTCAGCCGGAGCGTCGGCAGGTCCTCCGGCCGCCAGTAGCGGTCGATCGTGACACGGTTGTCCCGCCAGACGACCCTGTGGCCCGGCGGCACGCGGCAGATGTCCCGGTAGAAGCTGCGCGAAGGTTCCCGCGGCAGGCGCGCGAGCCACGCCGCCATCTGGTCCTCGTCGAGCTGCTTCGGCACGCGCGGATGGCACCAGAGGCCGCGCTGCTCGCTCGCGAACAGGATCTCGTCCGGCCCCAGCCAATAGAACATCGGCCGCAACGCGCCCGGATCTGAGGCGAGCAGCAAGGTCCGTTCGCGCGCGTTCCAGACGGCGCAGGAAAAATCGCCGAGGACGCGGTCTGAGAACGCGGCCCCCGATTTCCGGTAGAGGTGGAGGAGGAGTTCGGCGTCCGACAGACCGGTGCTTGGGCCGAGTCCTAATTCGCCGAGCAGTTCGGCTCGATTGTCGATCCGCCCGTCGACGACGGCGGTGCCGTCCGTGTCGGCGAACAGGCCGCCGTCGTCGCATGCCGCCAGGCCCGCGCTCGCGCCGGTCCAGCGCCGCGTGGCGGAGCGCGGCCCCCGGCACAGCGCCGACAGCGAGCGCTCAAGCTCGGCCCGCACATCCGCCGCGGCTGGGATGCCTCCGCAGATCGACATGGGCTACCGGGCGCGTCTTTGCGGCGCGTGGCGGTCCCGGGCCTCGCGGGCGCTACCCACGAATTGCCGTCGCTTACGAGCTTGAGGTGGGTTCTGTGATCGGCGTAGGACCCGCCTCGGCCTCCGTCACGTCGAACACCTCGATGACCGGTGCCTGCCAGATCGGCTTCGCCTCGGCATTTTCGGTCGCCGCCGCCGCCTCCATACCCATCGTTGATCCCCCTCTGGATATGCCATCCTATGATTGATGCCTGGGCCGATCCAGCGTCGCCGAGCAGTACGGGAGCCCACGGCACAGGGCCTCGAAGGAGCACTCAAGCTCGGCCCGGACGTCCTCTGAGGCTACGACGCCTCTGCAGACCGATATGGCTTGCCAGGCCTGTCCGGGCGCCGCATCGAGATTTCGGGCTTTGCGGCTACTCACGACTTCCTGCCGCTTACGAGCTGACGCCGCCTTCTGTGATCGGCGTAGCCCCGGACTCGGCCTCCGACACGTCGAACAGCTCGATGACCGGTGCCTGCCAAATGGGCTTCACGTCGCCATTTTCGATCGCTGGTGCCGTCTCCATACCCATCGCTCGGTCTCCCTTTGGATAGGTCGCTGCACGATTGTAGTTTATGATGTGCACTTCCATAGCGTGCGGGAAGGGTTGCGAGATTGCAAGAAGGCGCGTGAGCGAGAAATTTCAAATTCTCCACTTATAGTTGCTGATGAAATCTGATATAACCCAGTGACGGCGTACCTCTGGCTACATGAGCGAGGGAGCGATGTCGGACTATTTCATCGGTGAAATCAGGGCGTTCAGCTTCGCCTTCGCGCCATCCGGCTGGGCGCTGGCCAATGGCGCATCCTTGTCGGTCAATCAGAATCAGGCGCTTTATTCGCTAATCGGAAACGCCTACGGCGGCAACAACGTCGCCTTCAATCTGCCCGACTTGCGCGGCCGAACGCCGATCCATTCCGGGGTGAGCCGCACGGGCAGCGGGACGACTTATCAGGTGGGCAATCAGGGCGGATCGGAGACGGTCGCGCTGGCGGCAGACCAGATCCCGCTGCATAACCATGCGCTGGAGGCGTCGACGACCCCAGGCATCGGCGGCAACCCGTCCGGTCACTATTTCGGCGCGGTCGCGGCGGACCCGGACGGCAACACGCCAAACCTCTATGGCGCGTTGGGCGCGTCGCCGGTGCCGCTGTCCTCGACGATGCTGGCAACGGTGGGCGGCAGTGCGGGCCATAACAATATGCAGCCCTTCGCCGTGGTGAATTACTGCATCGCGCTGACGGGCCTCTATCCGATGCGCCCGTAGGCACCCGCGTCAAGGCAGATCGGAGGATCCGATGGAAGCCTATCTCGGCGAAATTCGCATGTTCGCCGGTCCCTACGCCCCGCAAGGCTGGGCGCTGTGCGACGGCTCGTCCCTATCCGTCTCAGGCAACGAGGCGCTCTACGCGCTCATTGGAACGACCTGGGGCGGCGATACGACCAACTTCAAGCTGCCCGACCTGCGCGGCCGCCTGCCGATCGGCCAGGGCCAGGGGACGAGTCTGACCGCGCGCACGATCGGCCAAACCGGCGGCGGGACGCAGGCTGCGCTCGATGCGTCGACGCTGCCGGCTCATACTCACGCCGTCATGGCCAGCACCGCCGCCGCCACGTCGACCGAGCCCGGGGCGGCACTGGGCCTCGCCACCACAGCTTATCCGGGCAGCAGTTCGAGCCTGCAGCCGCTCGCCTATCTGCCGGCGAACACGACCGGCGCGACGAAATTTGTCCTGGGGGAGCAGACGATATCCACCATGGGCGGGGGCGGCGCCCATGACAATGTGATGCCGTCGCTCTCGATCAACTACATCATCTGCACGCAGGGCATTTATCCCACGCAGCACTAGGAGGAGGCGTCGTCATGGACGGCTTCATCGGCGAGATCCGCGTGTTCCCCTGGAGCTGGGCGCCGCAGGGCTGGCTACCGTGCAACGGGCAGGCCCTGCCCATCGCGAATTACCAGGCGCTCTATGCGGTGATAGGCCCAACCTTCGGCGGCGACACCCAGCAGTTTCATCTGCCGGATCTCCGAGGTGCTGCCGCCACGGGCAGCGCCGCCGCGAACGGCAACGGCGTCTTCGCCGGCAGCGAGACAGAGACCTTGCTTCTTTCGCAGATGCCGGCGCATAACCACGAGGCGACCATCATCTACGAAGCCGGCAACGTGGGCGCGACCTCGGGGCCCGTATCGGGCGGCAGTCTGCCGACCCGGGTCTATTCCGGCACCAAGAACGCGGCTGGCACACCGCTCATCTCGCCGTCTTTCACACCGACCAACCCGACCACCACCCTGAATTCCGCCTCCATCGCCCCGGTCGGCAAGGGACTGCCGCACGAGAACCGTCAGCCCTATCTCGCGATGCAGTTCTGCATCTGTGCCCAAGACGGCGTGTTCCCGATCCGGCCGTGACGGCAGCGGCTGACGCGGCGCTGCCCCCCGCGCTGCCGCTCTCGGCGGCGCCGCGGCAGCTGGGCCTCAACCTCAGGCCGCGGACCGACCACGACCATCCCTTCCTGGCCGAGCTCTACCTCGCGGTCCGGTGGCCGGAGTTCGCCCAGGCTGGCTGGCCCGACGCGGTGCTGCGTCGTTTTCTGCTCGATCAGTTCGCGCTTCAGACCCGGCACTACGACGATGTCTATCGCGATGCCGAATTCACCATCGTCGAGCGCGGCGGTGCCGCGATCGGCCGCCTCTATCTGTTCCGCGGCGCCACGGATCACCGCATTGTCGACATCTCGCTCAAGCCCGATGCATGCGGGCAGGGGATCGGCACGGCGCTGCTGACCACCGTGCTTGACGAGGCGTTCGGTCAGGGCAAGACCGTCAGCATCCATGTCGAGCAGTTCAATCCGGCCCTGCGGCTCTATCGCCGCCTGGGCTTTCGCGAAATCGGCGAGCGCGGGCCCTATCTGCTGATGGAGGTCCGGTCAGACCAGCGGCTGTCGCCGCAATCCTAACCGCGGCCGCTCCCGGAAGGGGCAAGCCGCCACCGGCGGACGGCCGATCGTCCCCCGTGCGCGATGCGGCGCCGTAGCCAAAGCGGCAGGCGAAGCAGCGGGTAGAGTCCGGTGGCCCATGGCGGCAGCGGCAGTCCTTCCATGTCGTCAAGGCTGAAGAGGATTTGGCGCAGCTGGCCGAGCCAGTAGCGCCAACCGTCGCCGAGCAGGAAGCCGGAGAGAAAGACGAGCGAGGTCGCGAACCGGCGGTCGAAGAGCTCGGCCGCACCCGCGCCTGCCAGGCAGTGCAGGGCAATAGCCTCGAGCCAGCGGGCGCGCCGATCCACGCCGATCTTGGTTGCGAGCGCCGCGGGCAGCGGCAGGTCGAACAAGCGCCGGCACAGCAACAGCGCCTGATCGACGCTCCGGCCCGCTCCCATGGACCGCGCCGCGCGGTACAGCCGCTCGATGCCGGCTGCATCCTCGCGCGCCAGCAATGTCCCGATGTCGGCCAGCCATTTGAGGCGCGACCAGCCGTGGGAGGCGCCATGGAGACAGAGATAGGCGAACAGCGCCGGCCCGCCGAGCGTTTCCAGGCTCTGCTGGTTCGACAGGTCGATGCGGCGAGTCCCGTCGAAGCTGCAGTCCGGCGCCGCCGGATTGTCGACGAGGCGCCAATGCACGTCCACCTGCTGCCTGGTTTGCCGATGAACGAAGGCGCATTCCTTGGCGTGGCGCAGATAGCGTCGGACCAGGTCCGGCCGCATGCCGGCCGGCGGCACCACTCGGACGTATCCGGCCTCGGCCAGGATCTCGAACGACGCATCGAGCTCATCGGGAGCGACCAGCAGATCGATGTCCTTGGCGTGGCGGAGGCTCTGCGTTCCGTACACAAGCTGAGCCAGGCTCGTACCCTTGACGAAGCGGACGGGGATGCCGGCGGCCTGGAAACGGGCCTGCAGCCGCAATGCCTCCGCCCCGAGGGCGAGGCTGGCGCGGGCCAGCGCGCTTGCCAGCGCGCCCAGCGCCTCGCGGACCGTGGGCGGCACGGCGGCCTGCGCCCGGAAGAGGCCGGCATGCAGCAGGCCCTCGACGCGATGGCGCTTGGCAAGCGCCAGGGCCTGATCCCAGTCGACGCGGGCTGCCGCTTCTCGGATGGCACGGCAGTGCCGCTCGGACGGCGGCCAGACCGAACAGTCGGCGAGCAGCCGGAATTCGGGCGGGGCAGCGAAGAGGCGGGATGATTTTCGGGCCGGCAAAGACTCGCTCCCGATGATGGTCGGCACCGGACAGCGTCCCGGTCACACAAGCTTGAGGCAAATTGTCCCAGGCTCGCAAGCGGAGGTACGCTTGCCCCATGCTTTCATGCGCGCTCGCCTTCTCCCGCTGTCGTTGCGCCCCAATTTTGACACGCGTGTACGATTGTCGCGTCCCGTCGAACCCCCGATGATCGAAACGTCGTGCGTCTTCGGCTTGGATCCTGACCGCATTTTTCTCGTGAAGACGCGTCTTCTGAAAGAAAAATCGGGAGGGTGCCATGTCTCTATTACGATGGACACTTTGCAGCGCGATCGCCTTTTCCGCCTGCCTGGGCGTAGCGCACGCTCAATCCTATCAGCGTATTGGAACAATACCGATTCCCGGGCAACCGCTCGAGCAGTTCGACATCAGCTGGGTTGATCCGACGACCGAGACCTATTTCCTCGCCGACCGGTCCAACGCGGCGCTCGATATCTTCAATGCGGCGACTGGCACGCTCGTTGCGCGCGTGCCGGGCTTCGCCGGCTTCAACAAAGCCAAGGGCACGGACGTTGCGGGCCCGGATGGCGTCGTCGTCGTGGGCGACGAGGCCTGGGTCGGCGACGGCAACAGCACGGTCAAGGTCGTCGACCTCAACCTGAACCAGGTCGTCGACGTGGTGTCGACCGGCGGCAAGAAGCGGGCGGACGAGCTCGCCTATGACCCGCGGCACCACGTGATCGCGATCGCCAACGACGCGGACTCGCCCCCGTTCATCAGCCTGATCTCGACCGTCCATACCAATCGCCATGTCGTGAAGAAGATCCCGTTCCCCGCCGCGACCAACGGCATCGAGCAGACGGTCTGGAACCCCAATACCGGCTTCTTCTATACGTCCATTCCCCAGGTCGGCGGCTATCCGGACAACGGGGCCATTGCCGTGACCGATCCCGTCTCCGGCACGGTGCTGACGAACTTCCCGGTCGAGAAATGCCAGCCGGCCGGCCTGGCGCTCGGGCCCAACAATACGCTGTTCGTCGGCTGCGGCTCGGCCTCCGTCGTCAACAAGGATCCGCCCCAGGTGCTGGTGCTCAATGCTGCCAACGGCGACCTGGTCGATCGCTTCACCTCGTTCGGCGGTGCCGACGAGGTATGGTTCAACCCCGGCGACCGCAATTTCTACGTGGCCGCCAACGGCAATCCGACCGGCGGCGTGCTGGGCATCGTCAGCACCACCTCCAACAGCGTCGTGGGCACCGTGCCGACCTCGAAGGGCTCGCATTCGGTCGCGGCCGATCCGGTCAACAACCACGTGTTCGTGCCGCTGCCGGCGAACCCGTCGGATCCGCAGTGCCTCGCCGGCTGCGTCGGCATCTATGGCTTGAAGTAACTTCGCGAAATAGCGGCCTTGCTGCCCCGGACCCTTCGTGGGTCCGGGATTTTCATTTGGCCTCTGCCAGCCGTGCCAGCACCGCCGCCAAGGTCGGCGCGCCGCGCCGGCCGCCGAACACCTCGCATTTCATCGCCGCGGCGACGTTGGCGACGCGTACCCGGCGCACGAGATCCCAGCCGCGGACGAGCCCCAGCGCATAGGCGCCGTGCCAGACGTCGCCGGCGTTGAGCGTATCCTGCGCCGCGATCGGGATCGCCGCGACACGGCTGAGCGCGCCGTCCGTCAGCATGAGCGCGCCTTCAGCGCCGAGCGTGACGCCGACGACGACGGCCGGCAGGTCGGCTGCGATCGTCGTGAGCGCTTCGCCGACGTCCGCCCCCGGGACGAGCGACAGGAGCGCCGGCTCCGAGAACAGCACATGGTCGGCGAGCGGGATCATCCGGCGCAGCAGTTCGGGCGGTGCCACGTCGGCATCGAGGATCGTCGGCACCCGGCAGCGCCGCGCCTCGGCCAGCACCGGCTCGGCCGCTTCCGGCCAGCGCATGTCGACCAGCACTGCCGCCGCGTCGGCGATTTCGTGGAGCGGCAGCCAGCCGGGGTCCCGATCGAGCGCCGGGTCGGCGAAGGGCACGACCAGGCGCTCGCCCTCCGCATCGACGATGATGGTCGAGATCCAGGTGCGCCCATCCGGCACACGCCGGACGCGGCCATGGCCGACGCCCTCGCGTGCGAGATCGTCGAGGAACGCGTCGCCGGTCGCATCGTCGCCGATCCGGCTCCACAGGTCGACCCGCCCACCCAGGCGCGCGATCGTCACCGCCGCCGCCGTCGCCATGCCCGAGGCCGCCTGCACCGCGTCCTCCGCCAGCACCTTGGTGCCGTGGCGCGGGATCGCCGGCACGCGCAGGATCGTGTCCCAAAAGGCGCAGCCGAGCGAGATGATCGGGCGCTCGGTCGCGGATGAAGAGGGGAAGGACAAGGTTTGCTCGCAAGCCCGGAGGGAAGGGAGACTGCGGTGCGCCGGCGCCTGCTCGCAGTCGGCGCTTACGATAGGGCGATTTCACCGAATTTCATCCGGCAAATCCATGCCCGGCGTGGCTGTCTGCCGCGCGTCCCGGCGATGGACGTGTGGCGGCCGCTTGCGCTAAACCCTTGCCCCTGCCCGGGCGTCCCTCCGCGGGCGCGCGGTGCCGGGCGCGTGTTTTCCCGATACGGACTATGCATCTGATGACGCGATCGATCTCGACCGGCCGCAAGGTCCTGGGGGCGGCTCTTTTCCTGGCGCTTGGCGCGCCGCTGCCGGCCTTCGCCCATGCGATCCTCATGGCCTCGACGCCGGCGGTCAACGGCACGGCTGAGGGGCCGGACGTCTCGTTTGATCTGCGCTTCAACAGCCGCATCGATCACAAGCGCTCGCGCCTGACGCTGACATTGCCGGACCGGAGCCAGCAGGTGCTGCCGATCGCGGAGGACGGGCCGGAAGACCAACTCACGACCAAGGCGGCGCTCAAGCCCGGCGCCTATACGCTGCGCTGGCAGGTGCTGGCGATCGACGGCCATATCACGCGCGGCGACGTGCCGTTCACCGTCGGCGGGAACTGACCCGCCATGGCGCTGCTCATCGACCTGTTCGGCTACCTGTCGGTCATTCTGCACGGACTGACCATCGTCGCCCAATCCATGGCGCTGGGCGGCATCCTGTTCCTGATCTTCCTGGCCCGGCCGTTCGCGGACGCGCTCGGCACGGTCGGCGACGACATTCTGCGGCGCACCCGCCGCATCGCTGGCTGGGCGGCCGTGGCACTCATCGTCTGCGAGGCGGCGACGATCGCGCTGCAGGGGGCGGTGCTCATCGGCACGGTCGACTTGAGCTTCGCCGATGTGATGTCGGCCGATTTCGCCATCGCCGGCCAGATCAAGATCCTGGCGGCGGCCCTCCTGGTCGTGCTCGCTTTCGGCTTCCCCAACACGCCCCGGCCGGTGCTGGCCGGCGTCGTGCTGCTGGAGCTGGCGGCGGCGACGCTCACGACCCATGCCAATGCCCGGCTCGAGGACCGCGTGCCGCTCTTGATCGTCGAGGGCCTGCACCAGCTGGGCGCGGCCATCTGGATCGGCGGCATCCCGAGCTTCATCATGGCGCTCGGCCGCTGCCACGACGGCATGGCTTGGCGCAAGGTCGGCAAGCGCTTCTCCCAGATGTCGACGGTCGGCGTCGCCTGCATCCTCGTGTCGGGCGCCACGATGACCTACCTCTATGTCGGCGACCTGCCAGGCTTCTACGGCACGGCCTACGGCGTCATGGTCGGCGCCAAGATGGCGATGTTCGCCGGTCTCCTGTGCCTCGGCGCCATGAACTACCTGCTGGTCGAGCGGCTCAGGACCAATCCCGCGACGCCGATCACACGGCTGAAGCGCTTCGCCGAGGTCGAGATCGGTATCGGCTTCACGCTGTTCTTCGCGGCGGCGTCGCTCACCTCGGTGGCGCCGGCGATCGACCTTTCGACCGACCGCGTCACCTGGAACGAGATCGTCGAGCGCAACACACCGCAGATGCCGGTGCTGACCTCGCCCGACCATGCTGCGCTGGCATTGCCGGCGCTGCAGCAGAAGCTCGACCAGGAGGCTGAGGCACAGAAGAAGAACCCGCCGCCGGCGTTCGTGCCCGGCTCCGGCGACCTGCCGCCGCGCAATCTCGATGACATCCGCTGGTCGGAATACAACCATCATTGGGCCGGCCTGTTCGTGCTGCTGATGGGTGTGCTGGCGCTCGCCAATCAGGCGAAGCTCGCCCGGCCAGTCACCAAACATTGGCCGCTCGTGCTGCTGGGGCTGGCGGTCTTCCTGTTCCTGCGTTCGGACCCGGAGGTCTGGCCCCTGGGCGAAGAGGGCTTCTGGGAAAGCTTCCGCGACGTCGAGGTGGTGCAGCACCGCATGTTCGTGGCGCTCACCGTCATCTTCGGCCTGTTCGAGTGGCGCGTGCGCGTCGGCGGGCTCGCCAAGACCAAGGCGGCGCTGGTCTTCCCGATCATGACCGCGCTTGGCGGTGCGCTGTTGCTGACCCATCAGCACGCGATCGCCAACGTCAAGGATCAGCTGCTGATCGAGCTCACCCACACGCCGCTGGCGCTCGCCAGCGTCGCGTTGGGCTGGTCGCGCTGGCTCGAGATCCGGCTCGATCCGCCGGGCAACAAGATCGCGGGCTGGATCTGGCCCGCCTGCTTCATCTTCATCGGCTTCCTGTTGCTGTCTTATCGTGAGATCTGACCGCAAGTTCCTGTAGAGTTGCTCCGCCGGGCGGCGGCGACGTCGCCCGGTTGCTTTGCGTGCAGAGAGGGAGAAGGCAGCATGGCGTCGATCTTCAAGACCGGACGGCAGGCCGATCCCTGCACCATGGTCATCTTCGGCGCCTCGGGGGACCTGACCAAGCGGCTGCTCGTACCGGCGCTCTACAACCTCAAGCATGCGGGCCTGCTGCCCGAGGGCTTCCGCCTGATCGGCATCGCGCGCAGCCCGCTCGACGATGAGACGTTCCGCCAGGAATTCACCAAGGCGATCACCGAGTTCGCGACGACCGACGTCGACATGGCGGAGTGGGAGGATCTGGTCGCGCGCGTCACCTACCATTCAGGCGCATTCGACGATCCCGCGACCTATCAGACGCTCGCCGATGACCTGGCCGAGGCGGCGGGCGGACCGGACGCGATCGGCAACTGCCTGTTCTATCTCGCGACGGCGCCGGAATTCTTCGCGCCCATCGTCGAGCGGCTGGCCGCCGCCGGCCTCACGCGCGAGCAGGGCGAGACCTGGCGCCGCGTGATCGTCGAGAAGCCGTTCGGCCACGATCTCGTCTCGGCCCGGGCCCTGAATGCCGACCTGCTGGCTGTGCTCAACGAGCGGCAGATCTATCGGATCGACCATTACCTGGGCAAGGAGACGGTCCAGAACATCATGGTGTTCCGGTTCGCCAACGGCATCTTCGAGCCGCTGTGGAACCGCGACCATATCGACCATGTCCAGATCACGGTGGCCGAGACGGTCGGCGTCGAGGGGCGCGGCAGCTTCTACGAGCAGACCGGTGCGCTCCGCGACATGGTGCCGAACCACCTGTTCCAGCTCTTGTCCTTCATCGCCATGGAGGCGCCGACTTCGTTCGCCGCCGACGCGCTGCGCTCGGAAAAGGTCAAGGTGCTGGACTCGGTCCGGCCGATCGACCCGGCTTCGGTGCCGATGGACGCCGTGCGCGGGCAGTACGGCGCCGGTGTGCTCGCTGAGAAGCCGGTCTGGGCCTATCGCGCCGAGCCCCGGATCGCGGCCGATTCGGTGACCGAGACCTATGCGGCCTTGAAGCTCAACATCGACAATTGGCGCTGGGCCGGCGTGCCGTTCTACATGCGGACCGGCAAGCGGCTCCGCCGCCGCATGAGCGAGATCGCGATCCAGTTCAAGCGGGCGCCGATCGCGGTGTTCCGCGACACGCCAGTTGAGGATGTGGGGTCCAACCTCTTGGTGCTGCGCATCCAGCCGGACGAGGGCGTGTCGCTGCAGTTCGGCGCCAAGATCCCGGGCACGGCGCTCGACATCGGCAATGTGAAGATGAACTTCCAGTACCAGGATTATTTCCAGTCGGCGCCCTCGACCGGTTACGAGACGCTCATCTACGACGCCATGATCGGCGATGCGACCCTGTTCCAGCGGGCCGACAATGTCGAGGCCGGCTGGCGGGTGGTGCAGCCGGTGCTCGACGTCTGGGCAAGCCGTCGGCCGCGCGACTTCCCGAACTACGAGGCCGGCACGCAGGGGCCGCGCCAGGCCGACGAGCTGCTCGCGCGCGACGGCCGGGTCTGGCGCAAGATCTAGGCGCGGGTTGCTGGCTTAGGGTTTCGAGGTGAAGTCCGGCTTGCCGGTCTCGATGTCGACCGGGACCGAGACATGCTCGTGGACGATCAGCCACTGGCCCTTGATCTTGCGATAGACGTCGGTGACCCGGACCGTGAAGTCGATCGGCTTGCCGTCGGTGCCCTTGCCGACGACGTGCTGGATGCTGTGGCCATAGCCCATCGAGCCGTTCGCGGCGACCGTCAGGTCGCTCAGGGTGAATTGCGGTGCCCCGTCGAAAGTCGCCAGAAAAGCCTGCCAGTCCTTGCGGTAGGCAGCCCCGCCGACATACTGGCGGGGCGGGACGACGTCGAACACGACCAGGCTCTCGTCCGGCACATAGACCTTCATGATGCCGTCCAGGTCCTTGGCGCTGAACGCGGCGGCGAAGCGGGCTTCGAGGGTCTTGATCTTGGTGACGTCGGCATCGCTGGCCGAGGCGGCCGTGGCGGCAAAGAGCATGGCGCCAGCGGCCAAGACGTTCGCGAGGCGAATCTGCATCTGTCCCTCCCGTTCGTTCGACGGCGCGTCTCCGGCCGTCGCGCCGATCGGCTAGGTATTATTGTACCTTAGTCGGTAAAGATTCCACGCCGCCATCGAGTTGCTGTCGCGGATCTCGCCCGAGCGCATCATGTCCTCGAACTGGGATACCGTGACCTTGCGCACGGTCATGTCCTGTTCCTCGAGCTCGGGCGCCCGCTCGGTCGGCGAGAGCCCGGTCGCGAGGAAGACATGGCAGCCGTGGCTCGCCATGCCATAGGCGCAATAGAAGAAGCCGAGGGGTTCCAGCTCCGCTGCCAGCAGCCCCGCCTCCTCGCGCAACTCGCCGCGCGCGACCTCGGCCGGATCGGCGTCCGGCCGTTCGTGCCAGGCGCCCTGCGGGAACTCGGCGAAGCGGCCCTGGACCGGGTAGCGATATTGCTCGACCAGCCACAGGTCGTCGCCCTGGCGCGGGATGACGAGGGTGAAGTCGAGCTTGTCGATGACGCCATAGAGCCCGCGCGAGCCGTCGGCGCGCTCGATCACGTCCTCGCGCACGCGGGTCCAGGGGTTCTCGTAGACGAGCCTGGTGGAGACGGTCTTGATCATGGGGCATCCGGCTTGCGTTGCGTCGCGGCAGAGCCTAACCCAGTCTCGCGCTTGAACCAAATCTCGGCGCCCGCTGTTTTTTATCGATGCGAGCTTGGGCCCGCGGCGTTTGGAACAGCGGAGCGGTCAAGAACGTGAAGAAACAGATGGCCCTCTGCGGCCTGGCGGCGCTGCTGCTGGCGCTGCCGGCCGCAGCACAGGAAACGGCCTACACGACGACCAGCGTGACGCTCGATGCCGGCCCCGACACCGACTATCCGGCCCTGGTCGAGCTTGCTCCCGGCACGCCGCTCGATCTCTGGGGCTGCCTCGACGGCTGGACCTGGTGCGACGTGTCCTACGGTGACGCGCGCGGCTGGGTCAGTGCCGAGGCCCTGGCTTTTCCCTATGAGGATCAGTCCCTGCCGATCGACACATATGGTCCGGAGCTCGGCCTGCCGATCGTCGTCTTTTCGTTCAACGACTATTGGGACCGCCATTATCGGGACCGGCCGTTCTTTCGCGAGCGCGACCGCTGGGAACACCATGCGCCGCCACCACCGCCGCTTCGCCATGAGGGCGAGGGCAATCAGGGCGCCCGGCCGCCCGTTGTGGCCCCCCGTCCCCAACCGATGGAACAGCGCCCGCAGCCGGTGATGCGGCCACCCGAGCAGCGAGTCCCCGAGCAGCGCCCGCTCGAGCAGCGCCCGCTCGAGCAACGGGCCCCCGAGCAACGGCCACAGGCGCCGCCGCGTCCGCAGCCGGCGCCGCGCCCGCAGCAGCCGGCGCCCCATCCACAGGAAGAGCGTCGCGGTCAGCCGGGGCCGGGCGATCAGCCGCGCTGACTTAGCGGCGAAGCGCGAAGGCGATCGTCATGGCGACGCCGATCGCGATGATGGCGACCCGCAGATGAGCCTGCCGCATGCGCTTGGCGGCGGCAGGGCCGGCGAGACCGCCCAAGACGGCGCCCACGAGCATGACCAGGGTCTGGGGCCACCACACCTTGCCGGCGATGATGAAGCAGACGACGGCGGCCGCGTTGAGCGTGCCGGCCAGGAGCGTCTTCATGGCGTTCATGCGGTGGATGTCGTCGAGCCCGAACAGGCCGAACAGCGCCAGCATCAGGATGCCGATGGCGCCGCCGAAATAGCCGCCGTAGATCGCGATCAGGAATTGCACCGCGAGCACGGTCGAAGGGCCGATGCGCACGAGGCGCGCGAGCCGCGGCGTCAGCTGCCGGCCGACCGCGAACAGCAGCGTCGCAAGCCCGAGCAGCCATGGGATGACGGCATCGAACGTCCGCTGCGGCGTCAGGAGCAGCAGGAGCGCGCCCAAGACGCTGCCCGCCAGGCTGACGGCCAGGATGGCGCCCATGCCGATGCCGTCGAACGGCCGGAAATCCCGGCGATAGGCCCAGGCGCTGACGAAGCTGCCTGGAAATGTGGCAACCGTGCTCGACGCGTTGGCGATGACCGACGGCACGCCGGTGAAGACCAGCGCCGGAAATGTCAGGAACGAGCCGCCGCCGGCGACGGCATTCATGACGCCGGCGGCGAACGCGGCGGCAAAGAGCAGCAGGTTCGCGAGCATATTGTCCAATCAGATGTGGCCTGCTGGGACGGAGTTGGCGCTCGAGCTAGTTCACTTCCAGTCGGGGGGAGGTTGGAAGGATACTGCGCGCGGTGTCGCCTCGATATTCCGACGATCGAGCCGTCGGCGCAGGACAACGAAGATGATCGCACCAAGTGGCACGGAGAAATGCAGCATTATGGGGCCATAAAGGCCGCTTTGCGACCAGCCGGCACCGAGCAATTGGACGAAGGTAGGCGTCACATAGAGGGAACCGTTCGTCCAATTCAGCGAAAGCTGACCGATGCCGAACAGAATGAACAGCAGCCATAGCCACTTGCGCCGTCGCATTGTCGTCAAGGTGCAGATGATCGCCGTTATCACGATGAACAGCGGCACCAGAGCTGTTAGCCCCAAGAACACGTAGAACGCAGGTTCCTTCCCAGCGAGAGTGAAACGATTGATGTTCTCGAGTGAGTCTGGTAGTGGCGATATATGAAATTGATCGACGAGAATCGATGCATTTTGTTTCGAGAAGCCAATGTCGATCAAAAGCCAAGTAGTGCTAAAATGATACTGAAATTCCAAGGAGACGTGTTCTTTACTAACGCCGGAGACCGATTTTACGAAGAATTTGTTCAAGTTTATCAACTGGATATTTAGTGGCGGTTCCGATGGGAACAATCCCGCCGCCTGGTCCATTGCGTCCCGTAGGGTTGCGGTTTTTACTCGAGGATCTAACAGCGGATCGATCTGGTCGTATTCCTTTGCCTTCAGCAGCGTGACGAAACGCTCGGCAAAATCTCGATCCTCTTTGCTGACATTGATCGATGCTGCGCTGCATGCCGCCAGCACAAAGAGGAGTCCTACAACCCACGCGACTGTTTTGGGCAAAGTGCTGCTCCATCGCTAAACCGAGAGTGTAGTTAGCGGCTTCGCAGCGGGCTTAGCAACCTGCTACGACACCTGCCGCCGGATCCGGCGGTCGACCGTGCGGATGAGGCGCTTCGGCTCGAAGGGCTTGGCGATATAGTCGACCATGCCGGCGGCGAGGCATTGCCGCCGGTCGCCCTCCATGGCGTTCGCGGTCAAGGCCACGATCGGCAGCGCCAGGGTCGCCGTGGACAGGGCCCTGATCCGGCGCGTCGTCTCGAGCCCGTCCATGCCGGGCATCTGCACATCCATCAGCACGAGGTCGGGCAGCCTGAGGTCGGGGTTCTGGGCCGACTCCGGCAGGCGTGCCGCAATCAGGTCGATCGCCGCCTGGCCGCTCGCTGCGGTCTCGACCGTGAAGCCCGCCTGGGACAGGATCTCCTCGACGACCATGCGGTTGATGATGTTGTCCTCGACCACCAGGACCCGCCCATCGCGCTGCGCGGGCGCGACCACCCCGCTCTCCTCCAGCGTCGCGCCAGCGTCCGCCTCCTCGAGGACCGCCTCGTCGGGGATCGCGGGCAGCGGCAGGCTGAACCAGAACCGGCTGCCGCCGCCGGGACGCGGCTCGGCGCCGATCCGGCCGCCCATCATCTCGACCAGCTGGCGGGAGATGTGCAGGCCGAGCCCGGTGCCGCCGAACCGGCGTGCAATCGTGCCGTCGGCCTGCTCGAAGCGGGCGAACAGGCGCTCGATCGCGGTCGGGTCGAGCCCGATGCCGGTATCGGCGACCTCGATCCGGATCCGCCCGGGCGCCTCGACGGCGACCGTGACCGTCACCTCGCCGGTCTCGGTGAATTTCACCGCATTCGACACCAGGTTCAGCAGCACCTGGCGAACGCGCGTCGGATCGCCCAATACGCGTCCGAACGTAGACGCGCCGGGTGCCGCGGCGCGGGCCAGGCTCAGGCCGCGCTCGTGGGCCTTGGGCGCCATCAGCCTGATCGCCTGGTCGACCAGCTCGTCGAGATCGAACGGGATCGTCTCGAGCGAAAGCTTGCCGGCCTCGAGCTTCGAGACGTCTAGCACGTCGTCGATGATGCCAAGCAGGGTCTCGGCCGATTTGCCGATCGTCTCGGCATAGAAGCGCTGCCGGTCGTCGAGCGGGCTGTCGAGCAGCAGGTGATTCATGCCGATGATGCCGTTCATGGGTGTGCGGATCTCGTGGCTCATCATGGCGAGGAAGGCCGACTTCGCCGCGTTCGACCGGTCGGCCGCCTCCTTGGCCAGCGTCACCGTGCGCTGCTGGCGCTTCAGCTCGGAAATATCGATATGCGTGCTGTAGGCGGTGCCATCCTGGTTGCGCTGCTCGATGACGCGCAGCCAGCGATCGCGCGGCAGCTGCACCTCGAACGGCGCGCCCGCGAAGCGCCGATGCTCGGCCAGCATCCGTGACCAGTGCTCGTCCGAACGCTGTGGCGATTGATACGGCGACTGGCTGAGCCAGACCGCCGCCAGGACCTCTTCGTAGCGCCGCCCGACCACGTCGTCACGGCTCGGGAGGCCATAGAGCCGGAGCGCCTGCTCGTTCACCTGGACGATGCGGTCGGCGGCGTCGAGCACCATCACGCCGTCCGCGACATTCTCCAGGATCGCGCTGTCGCTGCTGCCGCTCAGCGCGTGCGCCGCCACCGTATTGACGCCCGGGGCGTCGATCTGCGTCCAGACCCGGATGCGGCCGCCGCCCGGCACCGGCTGCGAGGCGACGCGCACCCATTGGCCGCGGTGCTCGAACACGAAAGGACGCGTCTGCGCGCGGTGGCGCGCGATGCCGTCCTGGACGTACTGCTCGATATGCGGCAGCTCCTCGGCGCTGAGCCGCTGCCGGTAGAAGCGATGCAGGTTGGCGCCGTAGGGCTCGCCCTCGTGCACTGCGCCGTCGTGCTCGGGGAACAGCCGGAGGAACTTGCGATTCCACAGCACGGTACGATCGTCGTCGTCGAACAGGCAGACGGCGATGTTCAGGCTGTCCAGCAGCTCGGCCATGAAGCCGTATGGTGCCCATTTCGGGTCCATCGATCGGTCCCGCGTGTTCCCTCTCGTGCAGTAAACCATTCTCCTAGAGGCCAGGAGGTTAACGTTTCGCGCAATTTGAACCGTTCCAGAATTGGGACGGTCTCATCGCCAAGAAGCGTTTGACAGGTCTCGACCGAATGCCCAATTTCGGGCACACGAGCCCTTTCACGCTTTAGACGAAGGTTCTGAGCCTTGGATACCGGACATACCCCTGGCAGCTTGAAGATCGACGGCGACCGTCTGCGCTCCCTCTATCTGAAGTTCTTCGCCGAGCGTGGCCATGCCGTGATCCCGAGCGCCTCCGTCATTCCGGAGAATGATCCGAGCGTGCTGTTCACGACCGCCGGCATGCATCCGCTGGTGCCCTACCTGATGGGCCAGCCCCATCCGGCCGGCACGCGCCTGGTCGATACCCAGAAATGCATCCGCACCAACGACATCGAGGAAGTGGGCGACGCCACGCACCTGACCTTCTTCGAGATGCTCGGCAACTGGTCCTTGGGCGACTATTTCAAGGAAGAGTCGATCGCCTGGAGCTGGGAATTCCTGACCAGCCCGGAATGGCTCGGCATCCCGAAGGACCGGATTGCGGTCAGCTGCTTCGGCGGCGGGCTCGGCGTCGAGCGCGACGAGGAATCCTATCGCGTCTGGCGCAAGATCGGCATGCCGGAGGAGCGTATCGCGTTCCTCGGCGTCGAGGACAATTGGTGGGCGGCCGGCGACGAGGGACCGTGCGGCCCGGATACGGAGATCTTCTACAATCCGATCGGCGGCACCTGCGAGCGCGGCACCGAGTGCCGCCCGGGTTGCCCGTGCGGCCGCTGGGTCGAGATCTGGAACAACGTGTTCATGTCCTATAACCGCACGGCCGGCCAGATCACCGATCTGCCGAAGCGGAACGTGGACACGGGCATGGGGCTCGAGCGCACGCTCGCCGTGCTGAACCGGGTCGAGACGGTCTATGAAACCTCGTCCTTCCGGCCGATCGTCGAGGCGCTCATCGCCAAGTCGAAATACACCGAGGAGGAGATCCGGGCGAAGCCCGAGCTCCTGAAGGCGCTGCGCGTCATCAGCGACCATCTTCGCACCTCGGTCTTCGTGATCGGCGACGAGCGCGGCACGTCGCCGTCGAACCAGGGGGCGGGCTACGTGCTGCGCCGCCTGATCCGCCGCGCCATCCGCTTCTGCGACACGCTCGGCATCGATCCGACCGAGTGGGTTGCGACCCACAAGACGGTTGTCGGCATGTTCGGCGACGCCTACCCCGAACTGCGCCAGAACGAGGAGCGCATCGGCCACGAGCTGATGCTCGAGTACAAGCGCTTCGACACGACGCTCAAGACCGGCATCCGCCTGCTCGCCAAGGACATCGAGGACCTGAAGGCCGGGGGCACGACCGTCCTCTCCGGCGAGGCGGCGTTCAAGCTCTACGACACCTACGGCTTCCCGATCGAGTTCACCCGCGAACTCGCCGGCGAGCAGGGCTTCACGGTCGACATGGACGGCTACGAGCGGCGCTTCGCCGAGCATCGCGAGGCGTCGAAGACCGAGGCGGCGAAGAGCGGCCTCGCCGACCTCTCTGAGGAATCGGTGCGCTACCACACGGCGACCCACCTGCTGCACGCGGCGCTCCGGGATATCCTCGGCGACCATGTGATGCAGAAGGGCTCGAACATCACGCAGGAGCGCATGCGCTTCGACTTCTCGCATCCGGCGCCGATGACGAAGGACGAAATCGCCCGGGCCGAGGCCTGGGTGCAGGCGGCGATCGATGCGGCGATCCCGGTGACCAACGAGGTCCTGCCGCTCGAGGATGCGCGCAAGAAGGGCGCCATCGGCCTCTTCTCCGACAAGTACGGCAACCAGGTCTCGGTCTATACGATCGGCGACAAGTCGATGGAGTTCTGCGGCGGCCCGCACGTCCAGAACACGGGCGAGATCGGCAAGTTCAAGATCCAGAAGGAGCAGTCCTCCTCGGCCGGCGTCCGCCGCATCCGCGCCGTCATCAGCTGATTGCTAGAGTGATCTGAAACCAGGCTCGATCGGGTCGCAGGACAAGTCCTTCTCCGCCCTTCAGGGGGGAGAAGGATTTAGGATGAGGTGGGCAGCGCCGCTAGACAACAGGCGCTGGTGAGGCCCCACCTCACCCCGACCCTCTCCGCCCCAATGGGGCAGAGCGGGAGATAAAGGACAGCCTCAGCCGAAGCGCCGGGCGAGGAAATCGCGCACGGCCTCGCCGGTGCCGAACGGCCAGGGCCTGAGCTTTTCGACCGGAACCGCCTTCCAGGCTTCGAGCTCGCTCTCGTCGAGCCGGACTTCGCCCGGCCCGACCTCGACGTGATAGGCCATGATCAGCTGGTTCATCGGCTTGAACAGGTAATGGCCGACGAAGCGGCAGGCGAGCGCATCCAGCCCCAGCTCTTCCTTGATCTCGCGTACGACGCCGGCCTCCGGCAGCTCGTGCGGCTCCAGAAATCCCGTGACGAGGCCGAACCATTCGGCGGGCCAGCCGATGCTGCGCACGAGCAGGATGGCGCCGTCGCGCTCGACGATGCCGGCCACGACCGGGATCGGATTGTCGTAGGTGACCTTGCCGCAATCCGGGCTCGTGCAGCGGCGCTGGTTCGGCGCGTCCGCGACCGGCGCCAGGGCGGAGCCGCAATGCCTGCAGAACGCCGCCAGCGCGCGCTCCGGGATCTGGGTCACCGGCTTTTCCGTCACCGGGCCGCCCTCACCAGTCCGCCGTCGACCAGGATGTTCTGACCGGTGATGGCGCCGGCGCCGTCCGACAGCAGGAAGGCGACCGTGTCGGCGATCTCCGTCAGCTTCACCGTCCGGCCGATCGGTGTGCCCCGCTGCACCGCGTCCACGACCGGCCAGTTCTCGACGAAGCCGGGCAGCACGTTGTTCATGCGGATGCCGTCGCGGCCGTAGCGGTCGGTATAGAGCTTGGTGAAACCGTGCAGCGCCAGGCGCAGCACCGACAGCGGATATTCCGGCCGCGGTTCGACGGTGCCGAGCGACGAGATGTTGACGATGGCGCCGCCGCCCCGGCGCTGCATGATGGGCGTCACCAGCCGCGCCATGCGCACGACATTCAGCACATAGAGGTCGAGCCCGTGGTGCCAGTCCGTATCGCCGATGTCGAGCAGGTGATGGTCGCCGTCCGGGTTGTAGGTCGAGGCCTGGGTCGCGGCACTGGAGCCGGCGCCGTGGCCGGTGTTGTTGACGACGGCGTCGATGCGGCCAGTCGTCGCGAGCGCCAGGTCGATGAGCGCCTGGAGATCGGCGGTCTCGGTGACCGAGCCGCGCCGGGCGAAGCCGCCGAGCTCCGCCGCGAGCGTCTCGCAGGCATCAGACGTGGACATCAGCCCGACGCGCCAGCCCTGGGCCGCGAGCGCCCGGGCCGAGGCGGCGCCGATGCCGTGGCCGGCGGCGATGACCAGTGCCGTCTTGCCCGTTGCCATCATGCTTCCTCCGTTGTTTTGCTGGCCACCGCTTCTGCGGCCGAGGCGGCGCGCGCGGTCGAGATGAAATGCTCCGCGAGCGAATGATAGAGCGGCTCCGGCGAAATCAGCCGTGACGTGCCGAAGCCCAGGACCGCAGCCGCCATCAGCGGGATGATCATGCCGTGGTCGGCGGTCATCTCGACGATGATGACGAAGGCGGTGATCGGCGCCTGAACGACGCCGGCGAAATAGCCCGCCATGCCGAGCACGACGATCGCCCCGCACGAGGTCGCCGGGAACCAGGGCGCGACGGCACTGCCGAGCCCGGCGCCGACCGAGAGCGACGGGGCGAAGATGCCGCCCGGGATGCCGGACAGCGTGGACGCGAGTGTCGCCGCGAGCTTCATCGGCGCATAGGTCCAGGGCAGCGGCGTGCCTTCGAGCGCGCTGCGCGCCTGCTCATAACCGGTGCCGTAGACGGCGCCGTGGCTTGCGATGCCGAGGAGCGCCATGACAAGCCCGGCGACCGCGGCGACAATTACCGAGTTGCGATCGGGCCGGCGCGCGACGAATGCCCTGAGAGCGTGCGAGCCCAAGAGCACGAGCCGGCTGAACACGGCACCGCCGACGCCGCCGCCGATGCCGCAGAGGGCTACGACCGGCCAGTCCCCAAGCGCGCCGATGCCGGCGTTCGTGACGCCGAAATAGCTGTAGTTGCCGAGCAGCGCGATCGAGGCGATGCCGGCCAGAATGACGGTTGACAGGATGAGGCCGTTCGTCCGGTGCTCGTAGCTGCGGCCCATTTCCTCGATCGCGAACACGATGCCGGCCAGGGGCGTGTTGAAGGCGGCCGCGACGCCGGCTGCCGACCCGGCCAGGATCAGGCCACGCTCGCGCCCCATGCCGCCGAGCCGTGCGGCCTGCAGCATGATCGAGGCGCCGACCTGCACGGTCGGGCCCTCGCGGCCGATCGAGGCGCCGCAGAGGAGGCCGAACAGCGTGAGCGCGATCTTGCCGATGGTGAGGCGGATCGACAGCAGGCGATCGCGGCCGGCCGGGTTGCGCACATGGCGCGCGGCGATCGCCTGCGGGATGCCGCTGCCCTGCGCGCCGGGGAAGAGCTTGCGGCAGGCGAGAGCCGACAGCACGAAGCCCAGCGGCGTCACGACGAGTGGCAGCCAGGGCGACCAGGCGAGCAGCAGCCCGAACAGCGCACTCGCCCGGTTGGCGGCAATGGCGAATCCGGCGCCGATCAGCCCGGTCGCGATGGCGCCGCCCCAGAACACCAGCCGGCGGCGCCACAGGCGGCGCGACAGGAGCAGGGTCTGCGGCCGGCGCAGGCGGCTGGATACACGTCCGCTGGCGAAGGTGATTTCGGGATCCTCCATGCTGCTGCCGGTTGGCTGATGAGCCAGTGTCGGTTCGCCTGCACGGCCGGTCAACCGCTGCGGGTTGGCCGGCCGCGGTCAAGCGTCGGTCGCCGTATGGAGGCCTGCGACGGAATGTCCTGACGCGGCCGGGCGTGATCGGCTAGGATCACCGCCGATGCGACGGAATGTCTCCAGTCCCGGGCGGGTGCACGCCCGGCGCCAGATCGGCGCCGTGCTGATGCTTGTTGCCCTGCTGGCCCAGCTGATGCTGCCGCCGGCCGCGGCGTTCGCCATGATGGCCGACCCGCTCGCGGCGGCACCGATCTGCACGACCTCGACTGCAACCGGCCACGACGCGGGCGGGTCGCCCGGCGCACACGGCAAGCTGCTGCATGTCGCCTGCCCGCAATGCCAGGCGCCCGCCGTCGTCTGGGGCTTTCCGCCGCCGGCCGGGTTCGAGATCGCGGTACCGCGTCCGGCAGGCGAGGTCGTTTGGCGGCCGCAAACCGTCGCGGTCGAGACCAAGGCCGTCGCCGGCCGTCACGCACGAGGGCCGCCGGGCGCGGCCTGACCGCTTCGCCTTGAATTGCCGTCCGCCGACGCCATCGCGCGTCCCGTGCGGACCTTCCCCGTGCAGAAGGATTTTCCCGCGATGCAGTTCCGTCGTTTTCCGTTCAGTGCGCTGGCCGCGATCATTGCCGTGGCCGGCGCCGTCTTCGCCCAGCAATCGCAATCCGTTGCCCAATCCGCGGCGGCCGCCCCATCGTCTGCGGCGGTCCGGGTGACCCAGGCCTGGGCGCGTGCGACCCCTGGCAAATCCACGATCGGTGCCGCCTATCTCACGGTGACGGCCGCAGCCGACGACCGGCTGGTCGGGGCCGCGAGCCCGGTCGCCGCCACGGTCCAGATCCATCAGCACACGATGGAGGGTGGCGTCATGAAGATGCGTCAGGTCGATGCGGTGCCGCTGCCGGCCGGCCAGGCCGTGACGCTGTCGCCTGGCGGCTACCACATCATGCTGATCGACCTGAAGGCGCCGCTGGTCGCGGGCCAGAGCTTCCCGTTGACGCTCACGTTCGAGAAGGCCGGCACGGTCGAGACCAGCGTCGCAATCGGCGGCGTCGGCGCCTCGGGCCCGGCTGGTACAGCCCCAGCAGTCGGTCACGACATGGACCATATGGACATGGGCGGCATGGCGGGGCACAAGGGATGAGCAGCATGAAGACCTACCAGATCAGCGGCCTGGTCGCGATCGCGGCCCTGCTGCTGGTCGGCGTGGCGCTCGTCGGCGGCCTCGCCTGGGACAAGTGGCATGAGGGGGCGCCAACCGCCAAGATCGGCGGGCCGTTCCAGCTGGTCGACGCGCGCAATGGCAAGACCGTCACCGACCAGGACTTCAAGGGCAAATGGCTGCTGATCTATTTCGGCTATACCCATTGCCCGGACGCCTGCCCGACGGCGCTCAACGACCTGTCGCTGGCGCTCGACAAGCTGGGCGAGAAGCGCGCGGCCATGGCGCCGGTGTTCATCACCATCGACCCGGAGCGCGATACGGCTGACGTGATGAAGGACTATGTCGCGAGCTTCGCGCCGGACATCGTGGGCCTGACCGGCTCGACCGAGCAGATCGCTCAGGCGGAGAAGGAATACCGGGTCTACGCCGCGAAGCATCCGACCAAGGACGGTGGCTACGACATGGACCATAGCTCGATCATCTATGTCATGGATCCCTCGGGCCGGTTCGTCACGAACTTCACCCACGAGACCGACCCAGACCAGATGGCGGCGAAACTGATGTCGCTCGCCTCGTGAGTGGCCGGCCCGTCATAGCGTTTGGCGTTCTGGTTGCGGTACTGGCGGCCGGCGGGCTCGGGCTCGCCGGCTACACCTTCGCGCCCGCGCGGGCCAAATGGACCGTGCCGGGCGACGATCCCAAGGAGATCGCGGCGGGCGCCGTGCTCTATCAGGCGAATTGCGCCGCCTGCCACGGCGTCCATCTGGAAGGGCAGCCGAACTGGCACGAGCCGGGGCCGGACGGCCTGCTGCCGGCGCCGCCCCATGACGAGACCGGCCACACCTGGCAGCATTCCGACGCGGAGCTTGTCGAGCTCGTCACCCACAGCGTCGCGTCCTTTGCGCCGGCCGGCTACAAGACCGCCATGCCGGCGTTCGAGGGCAAGCTCACACCGGCCGAGATCCATGCGACCATCGCCTATGTCAAGAGCACCTGGTCCCCCGGCATCCGCGCCTATCAGGCGGCGCAGAACCCCGGCGGCCCGTCCTTGGCCGAACTGCCCGGCGACTGGCGCTTCCCGCCGACCTGCGACTATCACTTCCCGGCCAAGGTCCGGGCAGCGGACGAGAGAGCGCCCTAAGAGACCGGTTGAACACGGGGCGGCGGTTTGAGGCGGTCCATGATTCGAGCTTCTGATGTGGACAGCAGCGAATCGGGCCCGGATGGCCGCCGGTGTTGGGGCACCTCAAGCTCCGTTGTTCGATTAGGCGACCCCTTGGAGATTGGAAACATGGCGCTCAAGCGGATGGACAACGTAGGAATCGTCGTCGAAGACCTCGGAAGGACGATTGATTTCTTTCGCGAACTCGGCCTCGAGCTCGAAGGGCGAGCCACGATCGAAGGAGAATGGGCCGGACGTGTCACTGGACTGGGCGATCAGCGTGTCGAGATTGCCATGATGCGCACGCCGGACGGCCACAGCCGGATCGAGCTCTCCCGCTTCCTCACGCCGTCTGTCGTCGCAGATCACCGGAACGCCCCGGTCAACGCCCTAGGCTACCTCCGCGTCATGTTCGCCGTGGACGACGTCGACGAGACGCTGGAAAGGCTCCGCACGCGCGGCGCGCAGCTCGTAGGCGAAGTCGTCCAGTATAATGACGCGTATCGGCTCTGCTACATCCGTGGGCCTGAGGGGCTGCTCATCGGGCTCGCCCAAGAACTCAGCTGAGCGCAATACGAAGACAAATGGCGAAGAGTGACCAATGTCAGCGAGCGCGTCCGAGGCCGACCCGCCTGTTCGAGGTCCATCCCTCCACGCCATGGGCCGTCTTCTGCTCCGACGTATCAGCCACTGACGTTCTCAAACGGACTCTATGCCCCCGGACCCTTCTTCAGGATGAGCGAGATCCGGCCGTCCATCGTCTCTTGGCCGACGATGTCGAAGCCATGGCGCAGCAGCGCGATCACCAGCTCCTTATTGTCGACCGGCGCATGGGCGAAGATGCGCTTGCCGGCGAAATGCCGCTCGATCTGCATCAGAAACCGCCGGCCGTGGCCCAGCGCCCGCATCCTGCGCTCGACCACCAGGCGGGCGATGGTCGGCCCGCTGTCGATCGCCGGGTTGTAGTCGATGAGCGCCGCGGCGACGGGTTTGCCCTCGCTCCGCAGGTAGAGCACCATGCCGAACTTGAGGCTGAGCCGGAGCGCCGCCTCGTCGAAGCCCGGGTCGTTCGCCTCGAGGAAGCCGCGCACCACTTCGATTTCCGTGGTCTGGCCGATGTCGAGCTGCAGGAGATGATCGTCGACCGCGGCCTTCGCCGGCGCGGGCTCGATCCGGCGGAACGTGTGCGAGCGGCCGATCCGGGTGCCGCGCTCGATGATCGACCGGTCGACCAGGGTCTTGAGCGCGCGGCTCACCGCCTGGGAGCGGATGCCGAGGAAACGGGCGATCTCACCGGTATCGACGATCTCGTAGCGGTCGCTCGCCAGGATCGTGTCGAGGCAGCGCAGCACGCGGTGCGATTCGCCGCCGAGCGACCGGTACTTCTCGAGGGCGATCAACTCGGCGGGGCCATGGGCGACTGGGTTCTCTGCGACGGGGGAAAGCGCTCGGCGGGATGCAGACATGTCAGCAACTCGAACTCGGCTCGGGGTTAAGCGGTCGACCTCGTCGCGGGAGATCCTCGGGTGAGATAGGCGATATGGGGTGTCGATCAGCCGCCGAACAGGGGCTTCAGATTGCGCACGGCCTGGCGGATGCGGTCGGTGTTCTCGACCAGCGCCAGACGGACATGCGTGTCGCCGTATTCGCCGAAGCCGATGCCGGGGGCGACGGCGACGTTCGACTTCTCCAGCAACAGCTTGGAGAAGTCGAGGCTGCCCAGATGGCGGAACCGTTCGGGGATCGGTGCCCAGGCGAACATGGACGCCTCTGGTGACGGCACCTGCCAGCCGGCCGATGCCAGCCCCTCGATCAGCACGTCGCGCCGGCGCTTGTAGGTCGCCCGGAACTCGGCGACGCAGTCCTGCGGGCCGTTCAAGGCGGCAATCGCGGCGACCTGGATCGGCGTGAAGGCGCCATAGTCGAGGTAGGATTTGACCCGTCCGAGGGCGGTGATGAGCTTGCGGCAGCCGACCGCATATCCCACGCGCCACCCCGGCATCGAGTAGGTCTTGCTGAGGCTGCCGAACTCGACCGCGATGTCGCGGGCGCCCGGGATCTGCAGGATCGACGGCGGCGGCTTGTCGTTGAAATAGATCTCGGCGTAGGCGACGTCGGACAAGACGTACATGCCGCGCGACCGGGCGAACTCGACGATCTCGCCGTAGAAGTCGAGGTCTCTGACCTCCGCCGTCGGGTTCGACGGGTAGTTGACGATGAGCGCGATGGGCGCCGGCACCGAATGCTTGTAGGCGCGCTCGAGCGTCGCCAGGAACTGCTCCGGCTCGCACGGCGGGATGTGCCGGATCGCGGCCCCCGCGATCATGAAGCCGAAGGCGTGGATCGGATAGGAGGGGTTTGGCACCAGGATGACGTCGCCGGGGCTCGAGATCGCCTGGGCGAGGTTCGCCAAGCCTTCCTTGGAGCCCAAGGTCACGATGACCTCGGATTCCGGGTCGAGGTCGACCGTGAAGCGGCGCTGGTAATAGCCGGCGATCGCTTTCCGGAGGCCCGGGATGCCCTTGGAATTGGAATAGCGATGGGTACGCGGGTCCTGCACCGTCTCGACCAGCTTCGCGACCACGTGCGGCGGGCTCGCCATGTCCGGGTTGCCCATGCCGAAGTCGATCACATCGCGCCCGGCGGCGCGTGCCGCGGCCTTCAGCCGATTGACCTCGGCGAAGACATAGGGCGGCAGGCGGCGGATGCGATGAAATTCGGACTCGACCATGGTGGCGCGCAACTCGGGCATTGGAGCAAAAAGGGCCGACCACTCAGCACCAAATTCTCCCGCAGCGCAATAAGCGGATTGTTCGGGTCAGCGTTTCATTCCGATCATGTCGGAAAGAGTCGCGTTCGTGAAATCTGCTTCCTCGGTGTGGGCGCCGGTCAGGTTGGCGGAGGTCAGGTCGGCGCCGGTGAAGTTGGCGCGGCGCAGGTCGGCGCCGCGCAGGTCGGCATGGCGCAGCCGGGCATTGTCGAGCCGGGCCGGCAGGTAGCGGTTGGCGCCGAGGATGAGCGCGCCCAGGTTGCAGTCGCGCAGGTCGGCGTAATTGAGCTTCGCCTCCTTGAGATTGACGCCGCGCAGGTCGGCCCGGACCAGCTTGACCGAGCGCAGATCGGCGCCCTCGAACTGGGCGCCTTGCAGGCCCAGACCCTCGAGATTGAGCGCCACCAGCACCGCGTCGGTCGCGCGGAGCGCCGGCAGGGACGCCCCGGCCGGGAAACGGGCGTGCCTGAGGTCGTAGCCGCTCAAGTCGAGCGGCGCCCCTTTGGCACCACTCGATGCCGCCCATTCCTCATGCCGGCGGATGAGGGTCTCGAGCGGCTCCGTCAGCTGGTGCAGCTGCTTGCCTGCCGGCCGATCGGTCAGGATGCCGGAGAGATCGGCGCCCGCGGTCTCGGTGGCACTCATGTCGGCGCCGACCAGGATGGCGTCCTTCAAGACGGCGCCGCGCAGGTCGGCGCCGTTCAGGTCGGCCCCCTCCAGGTTGACGCCAGTCATGACCGCATTGCGCAGGTCTGCGCGCACCAGCTTGCAGTTGCGCATGATGGCGTCGCTGAAGTCGGTGTGGTTCGCGACGGCGCCCGAGAGCCGCGCCTGGCTCAGGTTGGCGTTGACCATGCGCGTGCCGACCAGGTCGCTCGCCCCCTCGTCGATGCGGATGCTGCGGTATTCGCCCGGGCTGATGCGCGCGGCGAGCGCGCCGTCGCGCAGATCGGCGTCGAACAGATCGGCCCCGGTCAGGTTGGCGCCGCGCAGGCTGGCGCCGCGCAGGTCGGCGCGGATGAGCTTGGCACGGCGCAGGTCGGCATGGGCCAGGTTGGCGCCGAACAGGATCGCGTTGTTGAACAGCGTGCCGATGCAGATGGTGTTCTCGAGGAACGCGGCGGTGAGGTCGCAGTCGGAGAGATTCTGGCCGCTCAGATTGAGGCCGGTCAGGTCGCGATAGGACAGGAGCGCCCGCTGCCCGCCGTGCCGCCCGGACTGGAACAGCTCGTGGCGCCGTATGATCTCGTCGAGTTCCGCCTGGGAAATCGGCGTGCGGGGACGGTTGAGGGGATCCAACTGCATCGGCGCCGCGGGCTTCCAATTAACTATACTTGCGCAGTGAAGCGCGTTCCGGGTGGAAAGACCAGCCCAAACTCCTGCGCGAGCAGCGGCAGGAGCTCCTCCTCCGCGTTAATCTCCCGGGTCTCCGAATGGCAATTGACACGGACCTCCAGCGTGCTGCCGCGCAAGACCGCCCGCCGCGTGCGGCGGACGCGCTGGGCGGTGACGATCTGCCTGAACACCGACGAGGGGTGGGTCGAGACGAAATGGTTGGCCATTTCGATGTCGATCGGCAGCTGCGCTTCGAGCGTGAAGGCGTAGAGGTCGGACCAGCCGGCGCCGACATCGCCTTCCAGCACCCAGAGGCCGCCTTCGTGGCGGAGGCGATGGGCCGAGCCCGGCTGGTGGCTGACCAGGCCCGGCAGCAATGGCAAGGGGTGCAGCGGCCCGGCGCCGCCGAACCCGACGTCGGCCAGATATTGGCCCTGCGGCGTGTCGACCTCGAGGAGCGCGTGCGTGCGCGCCCGTGGGGTTGTGGGGGCGCCGACGAGCACGCGTGCGGCGAGGAGCCGGCAATGGAAGCCAACCTGCTCCAGCGCGGCCTTGAACAATGTTGCGTGTTCGAAACAATACCCGCCGCGCCTGGCATGAATCAGCTTTTCTTGGACCGAGGCAAGATCGAGCCGGATGGGCCGGCCGAGCAGCACGTCGAGATTTTCGAACGGGATGGCGGCCTGATGCGCCTCATGCAGGTCGGCGAGGCACGCGGCGTCGACCCGAAGCGGCCGGTCATGGGCGATGCGGGCCAGATAGGCGTCGAGATCGCAAGGATCAGCAGTTGAAGCCATCCATGTCCCCCAATGCCATGGTCCATGAAGCACAAGCCCGATGGGCGTGCCCTTTCCGAATGTTGCGCGCGTAACTTGTTCCGCGCAAGAGGATGAAAATAACCGCTTGCCCTTATCGCGCGTCTCGGGATAGGGTGCATCGCAATATGGACCGGCACCTGCCCATTCTGGCCATTCGGCGAATTATTCGCCCGATCCTCTTGGAGGGTCGGGTCGAATTGTTGCGCCGTCATGCCCAGTGGGAGCTGCCCCATCATGTCCACGGATACTGTCCGTCTCGACGCTGATCGCGTCGCTCTACTCGAACAAGCCCAACTCGAACAAACTCAGACCGTCACTGCATGCTTTGCCGTCCGCGCCGCCGCGGATCCGGGCAGCCTGCCGCGTATCCTCGAACTGTTCGCCAAGCGCGGGCTGGTGCCGTCGAGCGTCCAGGCCCGCCTCACGGGCGGCGCCGAGTCGGCGCTCTCGGTCGATCTGCAGGTCGGCGGCATGGAGCCTGCGCTGGTCGAGGTCGTGGCCGAAAGCCTGCGGCAAATCTGGGTGGTCGAGCGTGTGCTCACCGCCGAGGTCCTGCCGGCGCGCGTCGCCTGAGCGCCGGAGGACCGTCCGATGAAGCGCATCCATCTTTACGACACCACGCTGCGCGACGGGGCGCAGACCCGCGGCGTCGATTTCTCCGGCGCCGACAAGCGCGCACTGGCGCTCCTGCTCGATCGGCTGGGCGTCGACACGATCGAGGCCGGCTGGCCCGGCGCCAATCCAGCCGACACGGCGCTCTATGCCGATCTGCCGCGGCTCCGGCACGCCCGCTTCGCCGCCTTCGGCATGACGCGCAAGGCCGGGCTCAAGGCAGCGGAGGATCCGGGGCTCGCCGCCGTGCTGGCGGCCGGCACGCCCGCGGTCTGCCTCGTCGGCAAGACCTGGGACTTCCACGTGACCTCGGCCCTGGGTGCGAGCCTCACCGAGGCGATCGACATGATCTCGGAATCCGTCGGCCATGCGGTCGAGCAGGGCCGCGAGGTCGTGTTCGACGCGGAGCATCTGTTCGACGGCTGGAAGGCGAACGCACCGTTCGCGCGCGACTGCCTGCGTGCCGCGGCGGATGCCGGCGCCCGTTGGCTCGTGCTGTGCGACACCAACGGCGGGACCCTGCCGCACGAGGTCGACCGCATCGTCGGCACCATGGCCGACCTCCTGGGCGGCGACCGCATCGGCATCCATGCCCATGACGACACCGGCAACGCCGTCGCCAACTCGCTCGCCGCCGTCCACGCCGGCGCGCGCATGGTCCAGGGCACGCTCAACGGCCTGGGCGAGCGCTGCGGCAACGCCAACCTGATCAGCCTGATCCCGACACTGACGCTGAAGCTCGGCTACGAGACCGGGGTCACGGCCGAGGCGATGGCTGAGCTCACCCAGCTGTCGCGCCAGGTCGACGATCGGCTGAACCGCCTGCCCGATCCGCGGGCGCCCTATGTCGGCGCCGCGGCCTTCGCCCACAAGGGCGGCTTGCATGTCTCGGCCGTCGCCAAGGACGCGCGCAGCTACGAGCATGTGGCGCCCGAGCTTGTCGGCAACGAGCGCCACATTGTCGTGTCCGACCAGGCCGGCCGTGCGACGTTGATGCTGCGGCTCGCCGAGCTGCATCTGCCGCTCGCGGCCGACGATCCGAAGCTTGCCGACCTGCTGGCGCTGGTGAAGGGGCGCGAGGCGGCCGGCTTTGCCTATGACGGCGCCGGCGCCAGCTTCGAGCTGCTGGTCCGGCGCGCGCTCGATGCCGGTGCCCCGGCGACCTATTTCCGCCTGGCGGGCTTCCGCGTGGTCGACGAGCGCCGCCGCGCCGCCGACGGCAGCATCGAGACCCTGTCGGAGGCACAGGTCGAGCTCGAGGTCGGCGGCCGGCCGGTCATGGTCGTGGCCCAGGGCAACGGCCCGGTCGACGCGCTCGACGCGGCGCTGCGCCGGGCTTTGGAGCCGGTCTACCCGTCGCTCGCCGGCCTCAAGCTCACGGACTACAAGGTCCGCATCCTGACGCCGGAGGCCGGCACCAAGGCGATCACGCGCGTGCTGATCGAAAGCCGCTGCCCCTCGGGCGAGCGCTGGTCGACGGTCGGCGTCGGCTCGAACGTGATCGATGCTTCGTACCAGGCGCTTGAAGATGCGCTCGTCTATCGCCTGATGACGCGCGGTGCCACGGTCGAGCGGGCGGTCGCTTGAGGTGGGGAACGCCCCGTTCGCTCAATCGGCGATAACCATCACGCCCGTTTGTCGAGCGACGCCGGGTTCATGACGCGGATCGGGCTGCCGGCGAGCCAGGCGGCGATGTCCTCGACCGTGTCGCGGTAGAACACGCGGTAGGCGTCCTCGGTGACGAAGCCCAGGTGTGGCGTCAGGATCGTGCGCGGGGCTCGGCGCAGCGGATGGTCGGCCGGCAGCGGCTCCTCGTCATAGACATCGAGACCGGCGCCGCCGATGGCGCCCGCTTCGAGCGCCGCGAGCAGGGCCGCCTGGTCGATGATCGGCCCGCGCGAGGTGTTGATGAGCCAGGCGTCGGGCTTCATCAGCTCGAGATCCGCCGCACCGACCAGGCCGCGGCTGCGCTCGGACAGCACCAGATGGATGCTGATCCAGTCGCTGGTGCGGAACAGCGTTGCCTTGTCGACGAGGCGTGCGCCCGCCGCCTCGGCCTTCTCGGCCGTCAGGTTCTGGCTCCAGGCCTGCACTTCCATGCCGAAGGCCCGGCCGATCGCGGCCATACGGCTGCCGAGCCGGCCGAGGCCCAGAAGCCCCAGCACCTTGCCGTCGACGACCCGGCCGACCGTGCTCTGCCAGCGCCCTTCGCGCATGGCCTGGGTCTCTGCCGGCAGATGGCGGGCCGACGCCAGGATCAGCCCCCAGGCAAGCTCCGCCGTTGCCTGCTGGCTCGCGTAGCCGGTGTGGCTGACGACGATGCCGCGCTCGCTCGCCGATTCCAGATCGAGCGACGGGCTGCGGGCACCGGTCAGCGTCATGAACTTGAGCCTGGGCAGCTGCTGGATGAGGCTGCGCGGGAACGGCGTGCGCTCGCGCATCAGGCACAGGATGTCGAACGGCGCCAGCAGCGTCGCGGCATCGGCGCCCAAGGGCCGGTCGAACACGGTGATGCGGACCCGGTCCTTAAGGCTGCCCCAATCGGCCAGCGAGAGGGCGACGCGCTGGTAATCGTCGAGGATAGCAAGCTCAAGCATTTTCGCAGTCCTGGTTCTCGGGCGGCGGCTGATCCTCAGGCACCGGGCGCGGCCGGCCGTTCTCGTCGATCGCGACGAAGGTGAAGGTCGCCTTGGTGACCTGGATGCTCTCGAACGCGTGGCGCGGCCGGCGCCAGGCCTCGACCAGGATCTTCATCGAGGTGCGACCGACGGAAAGGATGCGCGCATAGAGGCTGACCTCGTCGCCGACATGAACCGGCGACAGGAACGCCATGCCGTCGACCGCGATCGTGACGCAGCGGCCGCGGGCGCGCCGGGCCGCGGCATTGCCGGCGGCAAGGTCCATCTGCGCCATGAGCCAGCCGCCGAAGATGTCGCCGGCCGGGTTGGTGTCGGACGGCATGGCGATGGTGCGGATCATCGGCACGCCGGAGGGCAGGACCGGCGGCGACAGGGGCGGGGCATCCGACGAGGGGGGCGACATAACGACGGTTCCTTGAGGGCGAGAGGCGGGGCGTGCTGGCTGAAGGTCGCCCGAGGCGGGGGCGTCGGACAAGGACTTTGACTTCATGCCGGCAGGGCGATGCCGCGAGCTGCGCGGAAGGCCGCCATCTCGTCCAGCAGCCATCGGGCGAAGGCGGCAGCACCGTCGCTCTGCGGGCCGTCCTCCGGCGTTACCAGCCAGTAGGCGCCGAAGCAGGAGCTTTGTGGCAGCGGCTGGACGAGGCGTCCGGCCGCGACGTCGTCGCCGGTCAGGATCGGGTCGCCCAGCACGACGCCCTGGCCGAGCACGGCCGCCTCGATCGCGAGCGTTGCGTCCTTGAACACCGGGCCACGCCTGACCGCCTGGTCCGGCAGACCGGCGTCGCGGAACCAGCGCGCCCAATATTCCCGGTCTTCCTCGTGCAGCAGCGTGTAATGCACGAGGTCGGCCGGCCCTTCGAGCGGCGGGCCCTGGGCAAGCAGGCGCGGCGCCAGCACAGGGGCGCCCCAGATCTCGGCCAGCGGATGGCTCGTGCTGCCGAGCCAGCTCGACTGGTCGTCGGAATAGCGGATGGCGAGTTCGGTGCCGCTGCCGGCGAGATCGACGATCGCGAAATCCGGATCGAGCACGACGTCGATCTCCGGGTGCAGCGCATTGAAGCGGCCGAGCCGAGGCAGCAGCCACTGCATGGCGAACGGCGGCTCGACACTGATCGGCAGCAGGCTTTCCGGTGCCGCGCGGCCGATCTGCGCCAGGGCGGCCTCGATGCCCTCGAACGCGCGCGTCGTGGCGGCGGCGAGCGTAGCGCCGGCCTCCGTCAGCTCGACCCGGCGATGCAGGCGATGGAACAGCGGCCGGTCGAGCGCCTCCTCGAGCTCGCGGATCTGCCGGCTGACCGCCGCCTGGGTCACGAACAGTTCGTCGGCGGCGCGCGTGAAGCTCTGGTGCCGGGCCGCGGCCTCGAACGCCTTGAGCGCCGTCAGGGACGGGAGCCGTCGCGCCATCGCATCCTCTCGGTCGCATAACCTGTCGTTATGCAGAGCCCAAGATATCGCCGTTTGCGGAAATTGGCGAGAGCGGCTGAAATCACCCGGTACCAGAGCAAGGAGAATGGTCAAATGTCGTCCTGGATTCTCAGGGTCTACGGGGAGCTCGCCGGCTTCCTGACCCTGCGGCCGGCGGCTCAAGACAAGCTTCCGGCCGAGATCTGATCTCGTCCCCTCGAAAGTCGACGAAGCGCGTCGACATCCGATCGAACGGCCGGTCCCGTAGTGGGGCCGGCCGTTTTGTCTGGGACCACTTTGTCGTGGAACGGCAAGGGTTTCGCGGATGTCTTTCACGGAAATGGACTGTCGACCATACCGCGCACTTCCTCTAGTGTGAGGCGAACGCCCCTGAAGAGCGAGGTTGCAATGAAGTCGATCGTCCGGACCGGATTCACCCTGGGCTTCATCCTCCTCTTCGGCCTCGGGCTCGTGGCCGGCCGGGCTGAAGCGGCCGCCGGCCCCTCGGACCAGATCCGCAGCTTCTATGACGTGCTGTTGAGCAACATGAAGAATGCTGCGGCGCTGGGCGTCAAAGGCCGCTACGCGAAGCTGGAGCCGGTCGTGACGTCGACCTTCGATATCCCCTTCATGTCGCGCCTGTCGGTCGGCCCGACCTGGAACCAGCTGACGCCCGACAAGAAGAAAGAGCTCGCGCAGGCCTTCGGCCGTTACATCACCGCGACCTACGCCCTGCAGTTCGATGGCTATTCCGGAGAGCAGCTCAACGTGCTGAGCGAGCAGCCGGTCAAGCATGCGACACTCGTGCGCACCCAGATCGTGAAATCGGACGGCGAGCCCATCTCGATCAATTATGTGATGCACGACAATGACATCGCCTGGCAGATCCGCGACATCTATCTCACCGGCACGATCAGCCAGCTTGCGACCCGCCGCTCGGAATTCTCCTCGATCTTGAAGACCGGCGGCATCGACAAGCTGATCTCCGTGCTGACCGAGAAGGCCGACGCGCTGCAGAAATAGCGCTGTCCATTACGCCAGCATGGCAAGCTGAGCTGCCAGCAGCTCGCATTGCCGCCGGATGTCCGGCACGGCGGTCATTTCCCAGAAGGCACCGCGCGTTACCGGACCGACCGCGAACAGCTGGCGCGAGATGGCGCCGGAGCGGTCCTTGAGCGCGCCCGATGGTGTCACATCGAGGCCGAGCCGGTGCGGGTCGGGCCGGACGAACCCGTCTTTGAGCAGGCGGCGGACCAGCGGATGCGGGATCCGGTCGAAATCGCAGGCCGGCCCGGCGCAATTCACCACACGGGCGATGTCGAGCGTGCGCCGTTCGTCGGCGCCGCGCGGCCGATAGACGAGCGTCGCCCGCTCGCTGCCGGCGGTGATGCTTTCGATCCGGCCGGCATGGATCATGAGCTGGCCGCGGGCGCGCGCGGCCTCGATTCGCTGCGAGACGGCCGGTGCCAGGCGATGGCGATGCACGTCCCACCAGGGCCGGAGATGGCGCAGGAAGCGCGACCGGTCTTGCGGCGGCAGCGCCTGCCACAGATCGCGCCCGAACGGCCGGAGCTCGTCGAGAACAGCCTGCCAGCTGCTGCCCTCGCGCTGGGCGCGCCGGGCCTCGGCACGCAGCATGCGCAGGCTGTCGGTGAGACGGTCGGGGATCGCCGCCCCCGGCCGGCGCGGCGCGATGGCGCCCGCGGCATGGCAGCGCGGCGTCAGGCCCCGGCGCGACAGGGCGTGGATCGGCCCACGATGGCCGGCGTCCTCGAGCGAGATCACGGTGTCGACCATGGTGAGGCCGGTGCCGATCAGCAGCACGGGGGCATCCGGGTCGAGGCTGTTCAGCGTGTCGCCAGCCCAGGGGTCGGGCTGGTAGAACGGCGTGTCGAAGAAGGCCGGATCGGCGATCACCGGCGGCTCCGGCGGGAAATTGCCGATGGCGAGCACGGCCAGGTCGGCGGCGATGCGCCGCTCGGCGCCGATGCAGAGCGAGAGCGGCCCGTGCGGTTCCGCCTCGACCGCTGCCACGTCGCCGCGCACCAGCTCCAGCCGGTCGGCCGCCCCTGGGCGCTTCAGCTCCTCGTGCAGCAGCTGGCGGATATAGACGCCGAATTGCCGGCGTGGCACGAAGCTCGCCGGACCGACGTCGGATGCTGCGTCCGGCTGGCGCGCCAGCCATTCGAGGAAATCCGACGGCCGGTCGTGGAAGGCGCTCATGCGCCCGGCCGGCACGTTCAGGAGATGGCTCGGATTGCCGGTCGCATAGGCCGGCCCCTGGGCGAAGCGGTTGTGCCGCTCGATCAGCACGACCCGCACGCTGGCGGGCGTCCGGCGCAACAGATGAAGCGCCAGCAAGGTGCCACTGAATCCGGCGCCAATGATCGCGATGGCGGTCATGCGGTGAGCACCCTCGGCTGTAACCTCCCGGTTGGAGGCAGCCGATGATTGTTTCCACATGAAACGATCGTCAATGAAATTTTAACTACAGAATCGTTACGCCATAGGCGGCAGGTATCATGCTACGCGCTTGAGGCCGGCCGCGTGCTGCGCGTCGACTGTCGGTTCGGGCCCTGACGGCGAGGCCCAGGGGACGGCGTTTTGCCCTGCACAGAGAGGGGCTTGCGGCATATAACCCTAGGGTCTCTTCGATCCGGAGCCCGCCATCCCGTGACCGCCGCCTTCCCCTCGCTTCAGCTCGTGGACCATCCGCTCATCCAGCACAAGCTGAGCCTGATGCGCGACAAGACCACGCCGACCATCCAGTTCCGTCAGCTCCTCAAAGAGATCGCGCTCTTGATGGGCTACGAGCTGACGCGCGACCTGCCGCTGACGACGGAGCGGATCGAGACACCGCTCGTCGCCATGGACGCGCCGCGCATCCACGGCAAGAAAGTGGCGATCGTCTCGATCCTGCGCGCCGGGCTCACCATGGCCGAGGGCCTGCACGAGCTGATGCCGTCGGCGCGCACCGGGCATATCGGGCTCTATCGCGATCACGATACCAAAATGCCGGTCGAATATCTGGTGAAGCTGCCGGAGCCGGAAGGGCGCCTCTTCATCATCGTCGACCCGATGCTGGCGACCGGCAATTCGGCGATCCATGCGGTCGACGTGCTCAACAAACGTGGCGTCGATGACGCGCGCATCCGTTTCCTGGCCTTGGTGATAGCACCCGAGGGCATGACGAAATTCGCCGACGCTCACCCGGGCGTGCGGGTGTTCGGTGCGGCCCTCGATCAGTGCTTGAACGAGAACGCCTATATCGTGCCTGGCCTGGGTGATGCCGGGGATCGGCTGTTCGGCACGAAGTGACGCCAAGGTTGCGGAACCCGCTTCAGCAGGCGCCGTTTGCCGTGATGATCCGCCCCTCCGCCCGCCCGCGCCGGCGCCTGTCCTGGTGCCTCAGTCGGGCCGGCTTCCTCGTCTTGCTCATGTCTTCGACAGTCGCCCGGGCGGAGCCGGTCGCCTATGAGACCAAGATCACGGGCATCGAGGACAGCGCGCTGCAGTCCGACCTGGAGGCGAGCTCCCAGCTCGTCAAGCTGCAGGAGTCGAAGCCGCCGGAGACGATCGGCGCGCTTACCCGGCGCGCGCGCGACGACACCGACCGGCTGACCGCGGTGATCGAGGCCGCCGGCTATTACGAGCCCCATATCGACCCGGTGATCGACGACAAGGCGACGCCGGTCCAGGTTGAGCTCAAGGTCACGCCCGGCCCGCGCTATACGCTTGCCAAGGTCGCGCTCACGACCGCGGGCGGCGCTGCCCCGCCGGACATCGGCCCGTTCGATCCGGCCACGGTCGGGCTCACGGTCGGCGGGCCGGCCGTCTCGAGCCCGATCGTCGACGCCGATGCGAAGATCGCCCGGCTCTACCAGGTGAAGGGCTATCCCTTCGCCAGGGTCACCGACAAGCATGTCGTGGTCGACATCGCCACCAAGACCATGGAGGTGACGATCGTGCTCGACCCGGGGGCGCCGGCACGGTTCGGGGCCGTCAAGGTCGACGGGCTCACGCGCCTGCGCGAGCGCTGGATCCGGCGCCGCATTACCTGGACCGCGGGCGAGCCCTATGATCAGGCCAAGGTCGACGCGACGCGCCAGGCGCTGGTCGGCAGCGGGCTCTTCGGCATGGTGAACGTCATGCCGGACGGTCCGGTGGCACCCGACGGCTCCGTCCCCATGCAGGTGCGCATCATCGAGCGCGCGCCCCGCTCGGTCGGCGTCGGTGCCAGCTACAATACGACCCAGGGCATTTCGGCCAATGTTTCCTGGGAGCATCGCGACCTGTTCGGCGGCGCCGAGAGCCTGAAGGTCACCGCGACCGGCGGCACGACCGACAATGGCTTGAACACCACGTTCCGCCGGCCCGACCTGTGGCGCACCGACCAGGACCTGGTCGCCTCGATCGCGTTCGAGAATCAGAATGTCGACGCCTTCCGCTCGATCGACCAGAAGGCGCAGCTGGGGCTCGAGCGGCGTTTCGATCCGACGCTCACCGGTGGTGCCTCGATCCTGGCCGAGCATGCGCGCGTCGACGAGAAGGTCGACACGCGCGTCTACACGCTGGTGGGATTGCCGCTGTTCGTGAAGAAGAACGCGAGCGACGATCTCCTGAACCCGACCTCGGGCTATCGCGCGGCACTGGAGACGACCCCCTATCTGCGCGCGATCGGCTCGAACCTGAGTTTCCTGCAGTCGAAGCTGACCGGCAGCTGGTACGACGGGCTCGACCCCAAGGGCACCTACGTTCTGGCACTGCAGGCGACGCTCGGCGCCACCGTCGGCACCTCGCTCGCCGAGATTCCCAAGGACCATCGCTTCTATGCGGGTGGCGGCGGCTCGGTGCGCGGTTTCGGCTATCAGAAGGGCGGCCCGCTCGACAAATTCGACAACCCGATCGGCGGCCGCTCGCTCGCTGTCGTGAGCGCCGAGCTCCGCACCAAGGTCACCGACACGATCGGCGTGGTGCCGTTCCTCGATGCCGGTTCCGACTACGCGAGCCAATTCCCCGACTTCAAGGGCCGCGTGGCCTTGGGCGCCGGCATCGGGCTCCGCTATTTCACGGCGGTCGGCCCCGTCCGCCTCGATCTTGCCACCCCCTTGAACCCGCGCGGCAATGTCGACTCGCCGATCCAGATCTATGTCAGCCTCGGACAGGCGTTCTAGGATGGTGACGCCAGGCAGTTCTTCCCCCGTCATCCCCGCGCAGGCGGGGATTCAGGGCGGCCGCAAAGGCTGGATGCATAGCCGTCGCTCGCTCTGGATTCCCGCCTGCGCGGGAATGACGGAAAGGAAGAAGCCATGAGGCGCGTGCTCCGCTGGATCGGCCTCGGCCTTGCCGCGATCGTCGTGCTGATCGTCGTCGCCTTCGCCGGCGGGCTCTGGTGGCTCGGCAGCGCCGGCGGCCATGCCTGGCTCACGGCGCAGGTGACGGGCGCGCTCACCAGTGCCGACACGAAGGCGACCATCGCGGGCCTCGAGGGTGCCGTGCCGTTCCATCTGCGGCTCGCCCGGCTCGAGCTCGCCGACCGTGACGGCACGTGGCTGACCGTCGAGAATGCTGCGGTCGATCTCGATGCGGCGGCACTGCTCCGCGGCACGGCGAGGATCGACCGCATCGCCGCCGGCCATATCCTGGTCGCGCGGGCGCCGCTGCCGTCGACCACGCCGTCCCAGCCGTCGAACGAACCGTTTTCGCTGCCGCGCCTGCCAGTCGGAATCGAGCTTGGCAGCCTCGACGTGCCGGCGATCGACTTGGGCGCCCCGTTGCTGGGCGAGCCGGCGCGCCTGACGCTCGATGGCAAGGCCAGCCTGCATCGCGGGCGCGCCGATGCGGCGATCTCGCTCGTGCGCGTCGGCGCGGCGCCGGGCAAGGCGACCCTGGCGCTGACGCTCGACGATCGGACGCTCACCCTCGATCTCGAAGCGGCCGACCAGTCGGGCGAGCTCATGGCGAAGCTCGATCCGGATGCGGGCGCGCAGCCGCTCGACCTCACGCTCAAGGGCAGCGGCCCGCTCACCGGCTGGCACGGCCGGCTCGACGGCTCGACCGGCGGCGGCGCCAAGCTCGGGGCCGATCTCTCCCTGGCGCTTGACAAGGCCAAGCTCGATCAGGGTTGGGCCGCGTCGATCAAGGGCACGGCCGATGTCGCAGCACTGCTCGCCGACCAGATGAAGCCCGCTGCCGGCACGGACATCGCCTTCGACATCGCAGCGGCCGGTCCCAAGGACAAGCCGATCACGCTCGACCACGCCGACTTACGGCTCGCCGCCGGCTCGGTCGCCGCCAAGGGCTGGTTCGACCCGGCGAAGCAGACGCTCGACGCCACGGCGACGATCAAGGGCGACGTCCACACGCTCGAAAGCGTCGCGGGCCAGCCGGTCCAGGGCAATTTCGAGCTCGACCTCGGCATGAAGGGCGCCGTCGCCCGGCCGACCGCATCGATCCGTCTCGACGCGCACGGGCTCTCGGCCGGCGAGAACGGCGTCGGCACGGTGACCGCCAAGCTCGACCTGGTCACCGGCACCGACGACCTCTTGCACATTACCGGCGGCGGCCGGTTCGACGGCATCAAGGCCGCCGGCGCGCCGCCGCCCGACGCGCTCGGCGACCGGCTCGACTGGACGGTCGACCTCACCGCCGACAAGCAGGCGAGCCGGATCCAGCTCGGCAAGGCGACCGCGTCCGGCGCCGGCGTCGCGTTCGAGGCGTCGGGCCGGTTCGACGGCACTGCAGCCGACGGCACGCTGCATCTGGCCGCGGCCGATCTCGCCCGCTTCGGTGGTTTGGCAGGCTTGGCGCTCGGCGGCAGCGTGACGCTCGACGGCACGGTCGCGAGTCCCGACGGCAAGGCGATCGACGCCAAGCTGACGGGACGCCTCGCCGATCTCAAGACCGGCATCCCTGAGGCGGATGGGCTGCTGGGTGGCACCGTCACGCTCAAGGCGGCGGGCGGGCGCTCGGCCGCGGGCACTCTCTCGCTCGCCGATCTCGCCGTCTCCGGGACGGACGTGAACCTGACCGGGCACGGCACGTTCGACCCGAAGGCAGAGGCGCTCGACGGCAAGGCGGTGCTCAGCTTGCCGCGCCTTGCGGCGCTCGGTGCCGGCTATGCCGGCCAGGCGACCGTGACGGTCGATGCGACCGGCAAGCCGAACGATCCGGCCGTCACCGCACAGGTTGACGGCACCGGCATCGAGGCCGGCGGCCGGAAGATCGACCGGCTGGCCGTGACCGCGAAGCTCGCGAGCCTGATCCAGCGCAGCGTGGCCCTGCAGGCAAAGCTCGATGCGGGCCAGCTCTCGGCGACGCTCGCCGGCACGGTGGCCCAGACCGGCGATGCCGCCTATACGGTCAAGGACCTGAAGCTCGCGGGACCGGGCACGCGGCTCGCCGTGGACGGCACGGTCGACCTTGCGGCCAAGCGCGGCAGCGGCAGCATCGATGGTGCCGTCAATGACCTTGTCGCCTGGGCGCCGCTCGCGGGCATGCCGCTCGGCGGCGGCGTCAAGATCACGGGCAAGCTTGCAGGCACTGCCGCCAAGCTCGATCTCGATGCGACCCATCTCGCGGTCGGCGCCAGCGCTGACAATGGCCGGACTACACTCGAGCATCTGGGCCTCGCGGCCGATCTCTCCGACATCTGGGCGCGACCGCGCGGCAAGCTCACGCTCGACGTGACCAAGCTCGTGGCCGCCGGCGCCTCGGTCGATCATGCCAAGCTTGCCGCAGCGAGCGACAAGGCGGGTGCCTTCGGCTTCACGCTCGACGGCGCCGGCACGGCGCAGAAGCCGTTCCAGGTCGCCGCCCAGGGCAGCTTGGCTCTCGGGCCCGGCAGCGACGCGACGCTCAGGCTCGCGAAGTTCGACGGCAAGTTTGCCGACCTGCCGTTCGATCTGCGCCGGCAATTGACACTGGCGCGCAAGGGAACGGGCATGAGCTTCGCCGACCTGGCGCTCGCCGTGGGCCAGGGCAGCATTACCGGCGCCGGCAATGCGGACGGCAGGAGCCTCAAGCTCGATCTTGACGGCAAGAACCTGTCGATCGGCGCCCTGGGCGCGCTCGCGGGCCAGGCGGGAACCGAGGGCACGCTCGGCTTTTCGGCGAAGCTCTCGGGCTCGCCCGCTCGGCCGGCCGGCGCCGTCACGGTCGCTGTGCCCGATCTGAAGCTCGCGGCCGCGACCCATCCGGATCTGCCGCCGGTCGGCGTCGCCGTCACTGCCGAGCTTGCACCGGGGCGGGTCGACGTCAAGGGCAAGGTCGACGGGCTCAAGAACCAGGCAATCGGCTTCTATGGCCACGGTCCGCTGCAGATCAAGCCGGACCTCTCGGGTGTCGTGATCCCGCCCGACGGTGCCATTCTGTTCAAGCTCGAGGGTGAGGGCCGGCTCGAGACGCTGAGCGAGATGCTGCCCTTGGGCGAGGACCGGGTCGGCGGCGCCTTCACCATCGATCTCTCGGTCGGCGGCACCGTCGCCCATCCCGACGCCGGCGGCCAGCTCGCGATCCGCGATGGGCGTTACGACAATGACGCCTCTGGCATGACGCTGCGCGCGCTTACAGTCGATCTCGCCGGCAACCAGCAATCCTTCGTGCTGCGTAGCCTCGCCGGCAACGATGGCGGCCAGGGCACGGTCGGCGCCTCGGGCCGGGTCGATCTCGCGGCGGCCGGCGGGCCGGCGCTCGACCTCAAGGCCGAGCTCAAGAGCTTCACCGCCGCGCGCGGCGATACCGCGACGGCGATCGTCAGCGGCACGGCCGCCGTCTCCGGGCCGCTTTCCGGTCCGGCGGTCAAGGCGGCGATCACGCTCGACCGCGCCGACATCAACGTCCCGGACCAGCTGCCGCCCAATGTCGCGAAGCTCGACGTGGTGCGCATCGATTCACGCTATCCGAACCGCCGCGCGCCGGAGAGCCAGGCGGCGGCCCCGCCGTTCGCCGCCACGCTCGACATCGATTTCAGCTCCCCCGGGCAATGTTTCGTGCGCGGGCGCGGGCTCGACAGCGAATGGCGCGGCAAGCTCCATGTCGGCGGCACCAGTGCCGCACCGGTCGTGACCGGCCAGTTCGAGGTGGCGAACGGCACCTTCGCCGTCTTGAGCCACACCTTCACGATCCAGCGCGGCATCGTGGGCTTCGCCGGCAGCACCAACCCGGAGCTCGACCTGCTGGCGACCGCCAAGACGGCCGACATCACCGCAAACGTCCTGCTGCAGGGTTCGCCCACCAGCCCGACGCTGAAGCTCACCTCGACGCCCGAACTGCCGCAGGACGAGGTGCTGTCGCGCGTGTTGTTCGGCACCTCGGTCGGCCAGGTCTCGGCGGTGCAGGGCCTGCAGCTCGCGGCGGCCGCGGCCTCCCTCGCGAGCGGCGGCGGCCCGGGCGTGCTCGACCGAGTGCGCAACGCGACCGGGCTCGACCGGCTGACGCTCAATTCCGACAATACCTCCACCTCGAGCGGCTCCAGCAGCAGCAGCCAGAAGGGCGCGCTCGGTGGTGCTTCGGTCAGTGGCGGGAAATATGTCGCCCCCGGGGTGTTCGTCGGCGTCGACCAGGGCGCCGGGGCCGGCTCGACCAAGGCGCGGGTCGAGGTCGAGATTGTGCCGCGCGTGACGGTCGACGCCACGGTCGGCACCGGTTCCGAGTCGACCAGCATGGGTGTCAATTATAAATTCGACTACTGATTGCCGCGCGGCATTTCGCCGCTCGCGCAGGTTTGATCGGCGAACGAGTTCCGCTCGGGCTTAGGGTCGGTCTCGCCCAATCTCCCCATCTCCGAGGAGGGAACGTTCACCATGCGTCATGTCGCATCCGATATTGCTGGCCTGTTTCCGACCATGGACCTGAGCCGCCGCGGCTTCGTCGTCACCACGCTCGCGGCCGGCTTCGCGCTCACGGTGCAGCCGGTCCAGGCGAGCACGATCACGACCGATACCGAGGGACTCGTCGCCGGCGAGGTTCAGATCCCGGTCGCCGACGGTACGATCCCGGCCTATCGCGCGCAGCCTGCCAAGCCCGGCCCGCACCCGGTCCTGCTCGTGGTCGAGGAGATCTTCGGCGTGCACGAGCATATCAAGGACATGTGCCGCCGCTTCGCGAAGCAGGGCTATCTCGCTATCGCGCCGGAGCTCTATAGCCGGCTCGGCGACGTCGTCGCCATGACCGACATCAAGGAGGTGGTGGCGACGGTCAACAAGGCGCCCGACAAGACCGAGATGAGCGATCTCGATGCGACCGTCGCCTGGGCCGGCAAGAACCACGGCGATACGAGGCGCCTCGGCATCACCGGCTTCTGCCGCGGCGGCCGGACGGTCTGGATGTATGCCGCGCATAATCACAACCTCAAGGCCGGTGTCGCCTGGTACGGCCCGCTCGTCGGCACGCCGACCGACGCCATGCCGACCAACCCGGTCGATGTCGCGGGCGAGATCAAGGCGCCGATCCTCGGCCTCTATGCCGGGCTCGACCAGGGCATCCTCAAGGAGCATGTCGAGACCATGCGCGCGAAGCTGCTCGAAACCGGCAACACCCGGTCGCAGATCGTCGTCTATCCCGACGCCCAGCATGGCTTCAACGCCGACTACCGGCCGAGCTACAACGAGGCCGACGCCAAGGACGGCATGTCCCGCTGCCTCGCCTGGCTGCGCGCGAACGGCGTGGGCCAGGAAGAGGCGTAATGAGAAAACGCCCTCTCCCGCTTGCGGGAGAGGGTCTGTCCGCCTCCTACTTCGACATCGGACAGCCGGTCTTCTCCGGCGCCAGGAACGCCTCGGCCGCCGGTACGGTCGCGACCTTTTCCAGATAGTCCCAGGGATACTTCGATTCCTCGGGCTTCTTGACGCGCATCAAGAGCCGGTCGAACACCAGCTTGTTGTTCGACTGGATCTCGCCGTGCGCGGTGAAGACATCCTCGACCGGCGTCGCCTTCATGGCGGCCACGACCGGATCCGTGTCGGCGGTGCCGGCCTTCTGGATCGCCTTCAGGTAATGGGTGATGGCCGAATAGACGCCGGCGTGGCTGTCGTTCGGCATGCGGTTCATCTTGGCGAAATAGCGCTTGGCCCAGGCGCGGGTCTTGTCGTCGGTGTCCCAGTACCAGGACTGCATCAGCAGCAGGCCCTGCGCTTCCTTCAGCCCCATGCTATTGACGTCGGAGAGATAGACGACCGGCGCTGTCACCAGTTGCTTCGGCGAGATGCCGAATTCGCCGGCCTGCTTCAAGGAGCCGATCAGGTCGGCGCCGGCATTGGCCAGCATGACGACCTTGGCGCCCGAGCCCTGGGCCTGCAGCAGGAACGACGAGAAATCCGCCGTGTTGAGCGGATGGCGGACGGAGCCCTTGACCGCGCCGCCGAGCCGCGTGATCTCGGCCGTGGCGTCGGCTTCGAGGCTCTTGCCGAAGGCATAGTCGGCGGTCAGGAAGAAGTAGCTGTCGTAGCCCTGCTTCATGAGCGCCCGGATCGGCGCCACCGCGTTCGACCAGTTGTTGTGGGTCCAGGCGATGCCGGTCGGCGTGCAGGCGGGGCCGGTCAGATCCGACGACGAGGCCGAGGTGAAGATCGCGAGCTTGTCCTGCTCCTTGGCGAGCGCCTGGACGGCGAGCGCGATCGCCGAATTGGTGAAGTCGATGATCATGTCGACATGGTCGGGCCCATACCATTGCCGCGCGATCGACAGGCCGACGTCCGCCTTGTTCTGATGGTCGGCGACCAGGAGCTTGATCGGCTTGCCCAGGACCGAGCCGCCGAAATCGTCGATCGCCATCTGGGCGGCCACGACCGAACCGGGCCCGCCCAGGTCGGCATAGGGGCCGGACTGGTCGTTCAGCACGCCGATGCGCACGGCGTCGCCCTTGATTTCGGCCGAGGCCGGTGCCACGGCGGCGAAGCCGGCCAGCAGCATGGCGAGGATGCCCAAGATCTGTCTCATCGGGGTGAAGCTCCTGTTGGGGGATATTGGGGCGTCCTCTGGCGGGCGCCTTTTTAGGCAAGCTTAAGGGGTATTCGAGGGAAGAGTCATGAAAGTAACCCTTTCCCCGTCGTTCCCGCGCAGGCGGGAACCCAGGGCAAGCGAAGGCTGCTCATTGCCGGCACCATCGATATGTCGGCCCTGCGACAAGCCTCCGGCTTGCGCATGGATCCCCGCCTTCGCGGGGATGACATAATGAGGGTGCATCCTCACGCCCGCCCGAACCCGCCGCCGCCCGGGGTTTCGATTACGAACACGTCGCCCGGTGCCATCGCGGTCTCGTCCGTCGACGCGAGTTCGGTCACCGTGCCGTCCGCGCGCTCGACCCGGTTTCGGCCAGGCCGGCCCGCGGCACCGCCCTCCAGGCCATAGGGCGGCACGCGCCGGCGGTTCGACAGGATGGCCGCATTCATCGGCTCGAGGAAGCGCAGCCGCCGAACCGTACCATCGCCGCCCTGATGCCGCCCGGCGCCGCCCGAGTCCGGGCGGATCGCGAAGCTCTCGAGCAGGATCGGGAAGCGCCATTCCAGCACCTCGGGATCGGTCAGGCGCGAGTTGGTCATGTGGGTATGGACCGCGGTCGTGCCGTCGAAGTCCGGCCCGGCCCCGGCGCCGCCGCAGATCGTCTCGTAATATTGGTGGGTCGCATTGCCGAAGGTGAAATTGTTCATGGTGCCCTGGGCGCCGGCCATGACGCCCAAGGCGCCGTAGAGCGCGTCGGTCACGACCTGGCTCGTCTCGACATTGCCGGCGACGACGGCGGCCGGATGGCGCGGGTTCAGCATGGAGCCCTCGGGGATCACGACCTGCAAGGGCCGCATGCAGCCGGCATTCATCGGGATGTCGTCGTCGACGAGCGTGCGGAAGACATAGAGCACGGCGGCGAAGCACACGGCCGACGGTGCATTGAAATTGTCCGGCAGCTGCGCCGAGGTGCCGGTGAAGTCGATGCGGGCACCCCGCTTCGCCCTGTCGATGGTGACCCGGACCTTGACCACGGCGCCATTGTCGAGCTCGTAGGCGAATTCACCATCCTTCAGCACGTCGATGACGCGCCGGACCTGCTCCTCTGCATTGTCCTGGACGTGGCGCATGTAGGCCTGGACGGTCGCGAGCCCGAATTGGCCCGCGATGCGGCGGAGTTCGCTCACGCCCTTCTCGTTGGCGGCGATCTCGGCCGAGAGATCGGCGATGTTCTGGTCCGGGTTGCGCGCCGGGTAGGGGCCGGACGCCAAGAGCGCCCGCATCTCCGCCTCGCGCAGCCGGCCGCGCTCGACCAGCAGGAAATTGTCGATCAACACGCCCTCTTCCTCGACCGTGCGGCTGCCGGGCGGCATGGAGCCGGGCGAGAGGCCGCCGATGTCGGCGTGATGGCCGCGGCTCGCCGTGTAGAAGATCGGCTTGAGGGACTCGCCCAGGAACACCGGCGTCACGACCGTCACGTCCGGCAGGTGCGTGCCGCCGTTATAGGGCGCGTTCAGTACATAGACGTTGCCCGGCGCCATGTCGGGGTTGAGGCGGATGATCGTCTTCACGCTCTCGCCCATGGAGCCCAGATGCACCGGCATGTGCGGCGCATTGGCGATGAGCTCGCCCTCCCCGTCGAAGAGGGCGCAGGAAAAATCGAGCCGTTCCTTGATGTTGACCGAGTGCGACGTGTTCTCGAGCGTCGAGCCCATCTGCTCGGCGATCGACATGAACAGGTTGTTGAACACCTCGAGCATGATCGGATCGACCTTGGTGCCGACCGCGTGGTCGCGGGCGAGCGGTATCGCGCGGGTCAGCACCAGATGGCCCTTCTCCGTGAGCAGGGCTTGCCAGCCGGGCTCGACGATGTTTGTGCCGGTCGGCTCGACGATCATGGCGGGCCCATCGACCCGGTCGCCGGCACGGAGCATGAGCCGGTCGAAGATCAGGGCCTCGTGCTGCGCGCCGTGACTGTAGATCCGGGTCCGGCCGAGCGGCCTGGGCGCGCCGGTCGTGGCCGGCACCGCCGGATCCTCGTGCCGGTCCATGTGGCCCACGACCTCGACCGCGACCGCCTCGACGATGTGACGCTTGCCCGGCACGATGAAGCCGTAGCGCCGCTGGTGCGCCGCCTCGAAGCGCCGGGCGAGCTCGGCGGTTGCATCGAAGCCGGCGGGCGGCAGCTCGACCACCAGGAAGGCGTCGGTGCCCTCGTAGCGCAGCCGCGCGGTCGGGATCGCCGTCATCTGGCTTTCCGGGATGCCCTGGGCTGTAAGATCGCCGCGCGCCGCCTCGCCGAGCTGGACCACGTGGCTCTGCAGCCCGTCGACCGTCGTGGGCCCGAGCGGCTCCTCGACCGCGCGTTCGCGCATGACGCGGAAGTCGGCCAGGCCCATGCCATAGGCCGAGAGCACGCCGGCCAAGGGATGCAGGAAAATCCGCGTCATGCCGAGCGTGTCGGCGATAGCGCAAGCATGCTGGCCGCCGGCGCCGCCGAACGAGCAGAGCGTGTACCGGGTCACGTCGTAGCCGCGCTGGATCGAGATCTCCTTGATGGCGTTCGCCATGTTCTCGACCGCGATCTTGAGGAAGCCGTCGGCGACCTCTTCGGCACTGCGCGCGATGCCGGTCTTCTCCGAAATCTCGGCGGCGAGATCCCGGAACTTCGCTTCGACCACGGCCTTGTCGAGCGGCCGGTCGGCTGCGGGCCCGAACACTTTCGGAAAGAAGTCGGGCGAGAGCTTGCCGACCATGACGTTGGCGTCGGTCACGGTCAGCGGGCCGCCGCGGCCATAGGCGGCCGGGCCCGGGTTGGCGCCGGCGGAATGCGGGCCGACGCGGAAGCGGCTGCCGTCGAACGTCAGGATCGAGCCGCCGCCGGCCGCGACCGTGTGGATCTGCATCATCGGCGCCCGCATGCGCACGCCCGCGACCTTGGTGTCGAACGCGCGCTCGTATTCGCCGGCATAGTGCGAGACGTCGGTCGAGGTCCCGCCCATGTCGAAGCCGATCATGCGGTCGAAGCCGGCCGAGAGCGTCGACTGCACCGCGCCGACGATGCCGCCCGCCGGGCCGGACAGGATCGAATCCTTGCCCTGGAACATGCGCGCGTCGGTCAGGCCGCCGTTCGACTGCATGAACATGAGCCGCGTGCCGCCGAGCTCGCCCGCGATCTGGTCGACATAGCGCCTGAGGATCGGCGAGAGATAGGCATCGACCACGGTCGTGTCGCCGCGGCCGACCAGCTTCATGAGCGGGCTCGTCTCGTGGCCGACCGAGACCTGGGTGAAGCCCAGCTCGCGGGCGATGCGGGCGACCGCCGCCTCGTGCTGGCGCCAGCGGTAGCCGTGCATGAACACGATGGCGCAGGCACGGATGCCGGCGTCATAGGCATTCTTGAGATCGCGCCGCGCGGCGCCGAGATCGGGCGCCTGCAGCACCGTGCCGTCGGCCATGATCCGCTCGTCGACCTCGACGACCCGCTCGTAGAGCTGCTCGGGCAGCACGATGCGGCGCGCGAAGATATGCGGCCGGTCCTGGTAGGCGATGCGGAGCGCGTCGCGGAAGCCCTTGGTGGTGACGAACAGCGTGCGGTCGCCCTTGCGTTCCAAGAGCGCGTTGGTCGCGACGGTCGTGCCCATCTTGACGGCGGCGATCCGCTCGGCCGGGATCGGGTCCGTGGGTCCCAGTTCGAGGAACTCGCGGATGCCCTGGAGGGCGGCGTCGCGATAACGCTCCGGGTTTTCCGACAGTAGCTTCTTGGTGGCGAGCGTACCGTCCGGGCGTTTGGCCACCACGTCGGTGAAGGTGCCGCCGCGGTCGATCCAGAACTGCCACCGCCCGCTGGAAAGCCCTTCGCCCTGCATCGCCCCGTCCCCGATTTCTGGATCACATTAACGCGGGATGATTAAAGCCGCCCAGGGCGCCGGGCGTCCAATTTTCAATTTCTATGTGATGCGATCAATTTCAGTGATCGCTGCTGATGGCCGGACTGCGAGATTCAGTTCTCATTGGAAAAGATCGGCCCCGCCAGGTGCTGAACGCGTCATACCCGCTCGATGCACGGTTAGCTTGTGCCTGTAACAGATGAAATTTACCGTGGGGTGCTGTCTTCATCCTTAGGTCGGTCGCAGAGCGTTCTCGTCGGACAGCGCGCCTGCGGACAGTCGACCGAGGTCCGTTTTTGCGACCGGCCGTGATGCGGCCTCCGCAGGTGCTCCCCATGGCGTCTTGGAGGTGCATCATGCTGAAACGGTGCTGGCTTGCTCTATTGTTGCTTCTTGCCGTCCTCGCGGCCCCGGGCCGCGCGGAGGCGCAGTATTACTTTTCCTTGAGCGATCTCGAAAAGCTGTTCGTCCAGGACCAGCAGTATTTCGTCTTGGACGACGAGGGTTTCGGCGACCCGTCGGTCAACCATCTGCATTTCTCGCACATCGATACGACGACCGGCAATTTCACGGGCTATATCTGGGCGCCGCAGATCGTACCGGCGATCGCGAAAAAGTCGCTCCCGGTCTCGGGCACGATCACGATCAATCCCGACAGCTTCATCGGCGGCCTCTTCGGTACCGGCAACTACTATGGCATCTCGTTCAGCTGGGACGACAACAGCACCTTCTGCTTCGACCAAAGCGCCTCCTATACCGGGGCGATCACCTTCCGCGGCTATCGTGGCGGCAAAATGCAGGCCAACATCGCGGGTTCGATCGACGCCAGCTGGGCGGAGTGCCAGATAGGCCCCGTCAACTTTTCCCCCATCGCGTTCTCGGGAGTGCTGGTGAAATAGGACGCCAGCCTCGTCTCTTCCCATCATGCCCGGGCTCGACCCGGGCATCCCCGTGGGGTGACAGGCTGTGCGTGGCTTGCCCCGCCGATCAGATTCGCTGATGGACGCGCCCGGTTAGGTGGTACCATTTCTCGCTGTCTTCAGCCTTAGGTCGGTCGCAGAGCGTTCTTGTCGGACAGTGCGCCTGCGGACATTCGACCGAGGTCCGCTTCCGCGACCGGCCGTGATGCTGTCTCCGCAGGCGCTCCCTTTAGCGTCTTGGAGTGCATCATGCTGAAACGGTGCTGGCTTGCTCTATTGCTGCTTCTTGCCGTCCTCACGGCCCCGGGCCGGGCGGAGGCACAGTATTATTTTACCTTGAGCGATCTCGACACGCTGTTCGTCAAGAATCACCTGTATTTCGCGTTGGACAACGAGGGGCTCGGCAACCCGTCGGCCAACCACTTGCATTTCGTGCGCATCGACACGACGACCGGCAACTTCACCGGCTACATCGTGATGCCGCAGGTCTTGCCGTCATTTCAGTCGATGAACGTCCCGGTCACGGGCACAATCACAATCAATTCCGACGTCGGTGACCACGGCTACAGTTTCGGTACCGGCAACAATTATGGGATCACGTTCAGCTGGACCTACACGACCGACTGCTTCGAACAGGGTGCGTCCTACACCGGGGCGATCACCTTCGTCGGCTATCGCGACGGCAAGATGCTGGCCAACATCGCGGGCACGTTCAACAGCGACTGGGTCCAGTGCGTGTCAGGCGGCGTCAACCTTGGCCCGGAGCCGTTTTCCGGGGTCCTGGTGCAGTAGACCGGCCTCGTCTCTTAGTTCATGCCCGGGCTCGACCCGGGCATCCCTGGAGAGCGAAGGTAGTACGCGGCTTGCGCCGCCGGTCGGATTTGCCGATGACCCTGCCCGTTGCGATGGTATTGTACGCCGCTGTCTTCAGCCTTCGGTCGATCGCAGAGCGTTCTCGTTGGACAGCGCGCCTGCAGACATTCGACCGAGTCCGTTTCCGCGACCGGCCGCGATGCTTGCCCCGCAGGCGCTCCCTTGGCGCCTTGGAGGCTCATCATGATGAAACGATCGTGTTTGGCGGCGCTGTTATTCCTTGCCCTGACGTCAGGCTCGGCCAGGGCCGATTTTACCGGCTATTATTTCACCTATGCCGATCTCCAACAGATCTTCGTGCAGAACCAGCAGTATTTCGTGCTGGACAACGACGGGACGGCCAATCCCTCACTCAACCACCTGCATTTCACCAGTATCGATGTCACCGACGGGGTGTTCACGGGCACGCTCTGGGCCCCCGTGGTCCAGCCGGACGTACCCCAAGTGACCGTGCCGGTCGCGGGAAAGCTTACGATCCATACCGACGTCGGCCCGTTCGGCATTCCGTCAGGGCAGGGGCTTTACTACGAGATCGCGTTCTTCTGGGCGCATGCCAACGACTGCGACAGCCAGTACATGACTTACGACGGGGCGATCCGGTTCCGCGGTTATGTCGGCGGCACGATGCAGGCGAACATCGCCGGCACGATCCGGTCGACCGTGCCGGACTGCGGCTACGTCGACTATCCCTTCAGCCCGCAACCGTTCTCGGGAAAGCTCACGAAATAGCGGCAACCCTAAAGAGTGGGAGGTTTCGTCATGCTGAAACGATCCTGCCTCGCGGCCGGCCTATATCTTGCGGTGCTGGCCGACCCGGCTGGGGCTCAAGTTGTGCCCTATTACTTCTCTCTCGCGGATCTGGAAAAGATCTTCGTCGAAAACAAGCAGTATTTCGTGCTGGACGACGAGGGGTTCGACGACGCGTCGTTCAATCATCTGCATTTCACGACCATCGACACGACGACCGGCGCCTTTACCGGCGCGATCTGGGCGCCGGAGCTGCTGCCGGCGGCGGCGCAGCAGGTCATTCCGGTTACCGGCAAGCTCACGGTCCACCAAGGCACCTCGGCTAACGGCCCATTGAGCCAGGGCGGCAACCATTACGAAATCGAATTTTCCTGGACCATCAGCAGCATCTGCAACACCAACACGGCGTCCTACCACGGGGCGATTGCGTTCCTCGGCTATCAGGGCGCGAAGATGCGAGGCACGATCGCTGGCAAGATCACCTCGAACTACAGCGCTTGCGGCATCTCTACGCTGCCCTATAGCCCGCAGCCGTTCTCGGGCGTCCTGACCAAATAAGTTCTGGCGGCGGGATGCCGGCATCTTGTTCTGCGACCGGCCGAGATTTACTCTGTTGCGCTGTCTTCAACCTTCGGTCGATCGCAGAGCGTTCTCGTCGGACAGCGCGCCTGTGGACATTCGACCGAGTCCGTTTCCGCGACCGGCCGCGATGCTTCCTCTGCAGGCGCTTCCTTGGCGCCTTGGAGGTTCATCATGCTGAAACGGTGCTGGCTCGCTGTCTTGCTGCTGCTCGCCCTCTTCGCGGCCCCAGGCCGGGCGGAGGCACAATATTATTTTCAATTGAGCGATCTTGAGACGATGTTCGTCCATAACCAGCAATTTTTCGAGCTCGACGACGAGGGCTTCGGCAACCCGTCGCTCAACCATCTGCATTTCGCCTCGATCGACACCACGACCGGGGCGTTCACCGGCTATATCTGGGCGCCGCAGGTCGTGCCGGCTATCCCGCAGATGACCATGCCGGTCTCGGGCACGATCACCATCCATCCCGACATCGGCAGCTTCGGCATCCCGGCCCATACCGGCAACTATTACGAAATCTCGTTCGGCTGGTCCTACAGCCAACCCTGCTTCTTCCAGAGCGCGTCCTACGAAGGGGCGATCACCTTCCACGGATATATCGGCGGCAAGATGCAGGGCAACATTGCGGGCTCGATCAACGTCCACACGAACGCCTGCGAGGTGGCCGATTTCCCGTACAACCCGCAACCGTTCTCGGGGATATTGGTGAGGTAGCGATGGATTGTCCCTCGCCCGCATGAGCGTGAGAGGGAAGGGACCCGGTCCGTAAGGGCCGGGGAGGGTGAGGGTGGTTCGTCCGAGACACCCTCACCCGGCTCGCTTGACGCTCGCCACCCTCCCGCTCCCGCAGGCGAGGGTATGTATCCGCGCCTGTCGCTCCCGGAGCGCGGAACGATTATTTCGTGTCGCCCAGCGTCTCGAACCAGTGCCAGAATCGGTCGTCCTTGCCGAGTTGATGCACGGATAACACGAACGCGTCGCGCGGCTTGCCTTTCGGGATCAGCACTAGCAGCGGTATCGGCTTGGCGCCCACACGAAAGCCTTCGAGCTCATCTCGACGAATAGTCCGGGTCCAGGGCCATGGGCCATAGACGATGCGATCCGCATGCAGGATGACCAGACCTCGCCAAAAGTTGGCGAGCAGCCAAGAAAATATCGGAACGAACAAGATCGCCATCGCAATCATCGGCACGAGGATCATGGTCTGTGCCGGTTTGAGAATGGCAGCGAGCGCGAGCTTTATGAGGCCTGCAATCGGGATGATGCAGACGAAGGTCCAAAGGAGCAACATCGGCATCCGGAAACGATAATTTCTCGGATAGCTGGTTGTGTTGAACCGGACCTCCTGCGACGAAGCAGTCGAACGTTCGGCCATATTCAATCGCTTGCCTTAAGCCAGCCGCCGCTGCCGCTGCTGCCGGCTGCCGTTTGGCGCCTCGTCGAACAGTTCGGCGAGTTTCTCCATCACCGTGCCGCCCAGTTGCTCGGCGTCGACGATGGTGACGGCGCGGCGGTAGTAGCGGGTTACGTCATGGCCGATGCCGATCGCGATCAGCTGCACCGGCGAAGTCCGCTCGATCATTTCGATCGCCTGGCGCAGGTGCTTTTCCAGGTAGTTGCCCGGATTGACCGAGAGCGTCGAATCGTCGACGGGTGCCCCGTCGGAGATCACCATCAGGATGCGCCGCTGCTCGGGCCGGGCGAGCAAGCGGTTGTGCGCCCAGAGCAGCGCCTCGCCGTCGATGTTTTCCTTGAGGATGCCCTCGCGCAGCATGAGGCCCAAGGACCGGCGGGCGCGACGCCAGGGTGCGTCGGCGGGCTTGTAGATGATATGGCGCAGGTCGTTGAGCCGGCCCGGGTTCGCGGGCTTGCCGTCCTGGATCCAGCGCTCGCGCGACTGGCCGCCCTTCCAGGCGCGCGTCGTGAAGCCCAGGATCTCGACCTTGACATTGCAGCGCTCGAGCGTGCGCGCCAGGATGTCAGCGCTCATCGCCGCGACGCTGATCGGCCGGCCGCGCATCGAGCCCGAGTTGTCGATGAGCAAGGTCACGACCGTGTCGCGGAAGTCGGTGTCCTTCTCGATCTTGTAGCTCAAGGGATAGGTCGGATTGGTCACGATGCGCGAGAGCCGCGCCGCGTCCAGGAGGCCTTCCTCGAGATCGAACTCCCACGACCGGGTCTGCTTCGCCATGAGGCGCCGCTGCAGGCGGTTGGCGAGCCGGGCGATGACGCTCTGCAGGTTCGAGAGCTGCTGGTCGAGCATGGCCCGAAGCCGCGTCAGCTCGTCGGCGTCGCACAGTTCCTCGGCCTGCACGATCTCGTCGAACGCCGTCGTATAGGCGCGATAGGCATGGGGATCGGTGCCCGTGCCGCCGGCATGGCGCTGGTTCGCCTTGCCCGGCTGGGTCTCGTCATCGTCGTCGGCGGCGCCCGGCATCATCTCGCCGGTCATCTCGTCGGCGCCGCCCTCTTCGCCGTCCTCGGGCTCGGCATCGGCCGGCATCATCTCGGGCTCGCCGCGCTGGCCCTCGCCCGACTGCTGCTCGGCCTGCTGGCTGTCGCCGCTCTCGCCCTGGTCGGCGCTGTCCTGGTCGTCGTCGCCGTCGCTCGTGTCGCCCTCGACTTCGCCGAGGTCAAGCTCCAGGTCGCGGATCAGCTGGCGTGCGGCCGAGGCATAGGCGTCCTGGTCGTTGATCTCGCGCGCAAGGGCGGCGAAATCCTTGGTCAGCTTGTCCTGCAGGAACGGCCGCCACAGCTCCATCAGCTGGCGGGCCGCCGGCGGCGGCGGGGCGCCGGTCATCTGCTCGCGGGCGATAAGGCGGATTGCCTCGGGCAGCGTCGCCTCGCTGCGCTCGATGATCCGGTCGAAGCCCGCCCGGCGATAGCGCTCATTCAGGCCTTGGGCGAGGTTGTCGGCGACGCCGACCATGCGCCGGGCGCCGATCGCCTCGACGCGCGCCTGCTCGACCGCCTCGAAGATCGCGCGCGCCTGCTCGCCCTGCGGCAGGCGGCGGGCGTGCAGCGCCGGATCGTGATGCTTCAAGCGCAGCGCGATCGCGTCGGCGGCACCGCGCACCTGGCCCGCGATGTCGGGCGGCAGGTCACGCGGCGGCACCGGCAGGCGCGCCTTCGTGCCGTTCAGGCCCGGCGGATCGGCGGCATAGGCGACGGTGACATCGTCGCGCTCGGCGATGGCGCGGAGGGTCGCCGCGGTCGCCCGCTTGAACTCCTCCACCGCGTCGTCGGCCATGCTCATCTCGGGAGCTCCCATGGCGTGCCTGCCGCCTTAGGCGCGGCCGGCCCTGACCCCGGTCTCCTTCAGCTCCGTGCCGAAGCAGCGCTGGTAATATTCTGCGACCGTCGCCCGCTCGATCTCGTCGCACTTGTTCAGGAACGTGAGACGGAACGCGAAGGCGATGTCGCCGCCGAAGATGCGCGTGTTCTCGGCCCAGGTGATGACCGTGCGCGGCGACATGACGGTCGAGATGTCGCCGTTGATGAAGCCGGCGCGCGTGAGGTCGGCGAGCGCCACCATGGCCGAGACGATCTTGCGGCCGGCTTCGTCGTCGAAGTTCGGCGCCTTGGCCAGCACGATCGCGACCTCGTCGTCATGCGGCAGGTAGTTGAGCGTGGTCACGATGTTCCAGCGGTCCATCTGACCCTGGTTGATCTGCTGCGTGCCGTGATAGAGGCCGGTCGTGTCGCCCAAGCCCACCGTGTTGGCGGTCGAGAACAGGCGGAACGCCGGGTGAGGGCGGATCACCTTGTTCTGGTCGAGCAGCGTCAGCTTGCCCTCGACCTCGAGCACGCGCTGGATCACGAACATCACGTCCGGGCGGCCCGCGTCATATTCGTCGAACACGATCGCGGTCGGGCTCTGCAGCGCCCAGGGCAGGATGCCTTCGCGATATTCCGTCACCTGGACACCGTCCTTCAGCACGATGGCGTCCTTGCCGATCAGGTCGATGCGGCTGATGTGGCTGTCGAGATTGATGCGCACGCAGGGCCAGTTGAGCCGGGCCGCCACCTGCTCGATGTGGGTCGACTTGCCGGTGCCGTGATAGCCCTGGACCATGACGCGGCGATTGAAGGCGAAGCCCGCCAGGATCGCGAGCGTCGTCTCGCGGTCGAACTTGTAGGCCTCGTCGACATCCGGCACATGCTCGTTGGCCGCGCTGAATGCCGGCACCTGCAGGTCGCTGTCGATGCCGAAGGTCTGACGCACCGAGACGGTGATGTCCGGCAGCGTGTGCTTGACGACCGTATCGGCAGCGGTGGAAGAGGCGGAAGGCATCGGCTGGACAATCCCGTGACTGGTTGGCGTTTCGAGGGTGGCGGGTCGGAGGTGGTGGGTCGGACAGGCACTCTCAGGCGAAGTATTTGGCCTTCAACAGCGCGAAGGCCTGATTGATCACTTTCAAACGCTCTTCGGAGTCTTTGTCGCCGCCATTCGCGTCCGGATGGTGGCGCTTGACCAGAAGTTTGTAACGTTTCTTCAATTCGACCAAGGTGAAAGGCGGGTCAAGTTCGAAAACCGCAAGGGCCTTTTCCTCTATGGTCAGCTCGCGCTGGCGCGGATGGCGGCTGCCGTCCGGATCGTCGTCGTCCAGGATATGGAGCGGGTCGCGCATCTTGAGGCGCCAGCCGAGCGGCCAGGTCGGCCGCTGCCAGACCGTGTCGTTGCGCAAGTCCGCCTCGATCTCGGCCTCGCTCATGCCTTCGTAGTAGTTCCAGGCGGCGTTGTAGGCGCGTACGTGTTCGAGGCAGAACCACCAATAGCTGTTGAGCTTGTCGCGCGAGCGGGGTGCCCGGAACTCGCCTTCGGCGACGCAACCCTCGTGATCGCAGCAGCGCGTCAGCGGCCGTGCGGGCTCGGTTGGGTCGACATATTCGGCGCGGGTTCGGGCCATGATGATGAGTATGGGTGCCCGCCGGGGGGGAAGACAAGCGCGCGCCGCGCGTACCGCCCGTGTGCCGGCCGGTTGACACGCGGCCCATTGACACGCGGGGTCGGTTGACACGGCAGGTGGGGAGGCCCCATCTCACCATCAACCTTTTTCTGACTTACGCCGAAGGCCCCATCGCATGCGCGTTGCCCAGTCGATCGAACAGAAACTCACCGAGGCGTTGAAGCCGGTACGCCTCGTGATCGAGGACGATTCCGCGCGCCATGCCGGCCATGCGGGTCATCCGGGCGCCGGGCACAAGGGCGGCGAGAGTCATTTCAACCTGGAGATCGTCTCCGCCGCCTTCGCCGGGCAGAGCCGCGTCGCCCGCCAGCGCGTCGTCTACGACCTCTTGAAGGAGGAATTGGCGGGCCCGGTCCATGCGCTCTCGCTCAAGACCGCGACGCCGGAAGAGGCGGGGCTCTGAGAGCCCGTTTAATACCTGGGAGGTAGTTGGCGGGCATCGGCGTTTCGCGTTCATTCCTCGCTGTCCCGACGGTTCCGTTGGTCGGGACATTGACGAGGAGCGATCATGACTTCCTATCCGATCCACAGCATTGCCTCGGCCCCGGAAAAGTCGAAGGCGGTGCTCGACCAGCTGAAGCAGACGTTCGGCCTGATCCCGAACATCGCCGGCGCCATGGCCAACTCGCCGGAGCTGATCAAGGCCTTCATCGGGCTGTTCCAGCAGGTCCATGCCGGCACCTTCACCGAGGCGGAGATCCAGACCCTGCTGCTGACCAACGCGGTCACGAATTCCTGCGCATGGGCGGTTGCTTTCCATTCCATGCTGGCGCTCAAGGAAGGTCTTTCCCCGGCCGACGTCGAGGCGATCCGCTCGCGCCGGCTGCCGGCCGACAAACGTCACGCGGCACTCTCCGCCTTGGCACGCAAGCTGATCGAGACACGCGGCCATGTAGGCGAGCAGGATCTGGCGGCCTTCGTCGAGGCCGGCTTCCGGCGAGAGCAGACGCTGGAAATACTGGCGGTCGTCGCGGCTTCCGCGATCACCAATTATGCAGGCACCATGACCAAGCCGCCGCTCGAGGAGTTTCTGCAGCGGCACGCCTGGCAGGCTTAAGGGATCGAAGCCGGCCGCCCTGCCGCTTGATCGGCCGGTGCGGCCGGCCTCGCCGCGAACGGATCAGCTTCTTGTGTCGAGAGGAAGCCCGGATGCCTTCACAGAATTCAACCGTCATGTCCCCGGGCGGCGAATTGGGTGCCCTGTTGCGGCACTGGCGGGACGTCCGCGGCAAGAGCCAGTTCGAGCTGTCGCTCGACACCGGCGTGTCGCAGCGGCACATCAGCTTCATCGAAGTCGGACGCAGCGTGCCGAGCCGTCAGATGCTGATCGATCTCGCGACGGCACTCGACCTGCCCTTGCGCGACCGCAACACGCTGCTGCTGGCCGGCGGCTACGCGCCGATCTATCCGGACGGCGCCTGGGACGGGCCGGAGATGCGCAGCATCACCGCGGCGCTCGACCGCATGCTGCGCCAGCACGAGCCGTTCCCGGCGCTGGTCATGGACCGCTATTGGAACGTGCTCATGACCAATGGGGCAGCACCGCGCTTCTTCGGCTGCTTTACGGACCTGTCGGCACGCAAGAGCCCGCGCAACATGCTGCATCTGATGTTCGATCCCGCCGGCATGCGCCCGTTTGTCGCCGATTGGCCCCGCGTGGCGCAGAGCCTCATCGAGCGGGTCTATCGCGAAGCGGTCGGCCGCGTGGTCGACGACAAGATCAAGGAGCTGCTGGCGGCCCTGCTGGCCTATCCGGAGGTCGAGCCCGGCTGGGCCCCGCCCAAGGCGACGAGCATCCAGGCTGTGACGCCGGTCGTCCCCCTGAGCTTCATCAAGGATGGCAGGCGGCTCGACTATTTCTCGATGGTCACGACCGTTGGCACGCCGCAGACCGTCGCGGCCCAGGAACTACGCCTCGAATGCCTGTTTCCGGCTGACGAGGCGACCGAGGCGTTGCACGGGGAGCTCATCGGCACGGCGACGCCGGACGAGCTGGGGGCTTAAGCGGTAAAGAACCCGATCAATTCGCGCGCGATCCCGGCCGCGTCGTTCTCGGTCGGGATATGCCCGGCCTTGGGAATGCGGACGAGGCGCGTGTTCGGGATCTCGGCCGCGAAGCGCTCGGCGTACTCGACCTTCTGGAACCCGTCGTCCTCACCCCACATCAGCAGCTTCGGCTTGGTCGACGCCTTCAACGCCGGCACCAATTCCATCGTGTAGCGATGGTCGGCGGCGACCGCCATGGCGAGCCAGGAGCGCGCGACGCGCGGATCGGTCCAGGGATCGAGCCATTCCAGGATCTCGGCCTCGCTCGCCGGTCGCGCCAGTGCGGCGATAACCGATTGCCGGCGTGCCGCCAGAATGTCGGCGGGCGTGGTCGCAGCGGCGACATCCGGATCACGGAAGCGCAGCACGGTCGGCGCCGGCCAGGACTCGTACATGACGGCGTTCATGAGGGCGAGCCGCGGGATGTCGAGATTGGCGTCGACGAACAGCTGCTGGGCGATGCCGCCGCCGATGTCGTGGCCGCCGAGCAGCACGGGCTGGTCCGCCAGGCCCAGCGCTGCCACGAAGCGTTCGACCCAGCGTGCGAGCGCCGGCACGCTTGCCCGGTCTGGCGTGAGCTCCCCCGCCGACCGGCCGAAGCCGGGCAGGTCGACCGCGATCGGCGTGAGGCCGGCCCGGGCCAGGTCCTCCAGCACCGGCTGCCAGACGCGGCTCCAGTAGGTTCCGTGCAGCAGCAGAAGCGGCGGGCCGCCGTCGCCGGCGGTGAGATAGCTGGCCGGCGTGCCGTCGACCTCGATCGAAAGGCGCCTCATCGCACGAACCTCTTCGCGTAATCGGCGCCGAGCCCGACCGCCTCGTAGTGCTTGGTGGCGTTCTCGAGCTTGGTGAACACATCCTCGTAGCCCAGCGCCACGCCATAGGGGTCGACATAGGTGTAGCCGCCGGTGACGTGGAACAGCGTCGCCATCTCGTCGACGTCGTCGGGCACCACCAGCGTATGGGTCTCGCCCGGCGGCTCGAACGCGTAGTCGCCGGCGGACGCGATCCAGTCGTGCTCGAGGTAGCGCCAGCAGCCGCGCAGTGTCAGCGCATGGACCGGGCCGCTATGGCGGTGGCGCGACAGCACGCCCGCCTGGCGCACGCGCAGGATATTGACGTAGTAGCCTTGGCTGACGTTCAGGATCAGCGGCTTGAACGAGACATGGGCCGATTGCGGGACCCACTCGCGCGGGTCGCCGCCGTCGAGGTCGAGCACGGCCGGCACGAAGACGTCGGGCACCATGCCCACGGGCTGCGGCAGTTGATAGGCGACCTTGCTCTCGTCGAGCGTGGGTTTCGCTTCGCTCATGATCAGGGCTCCTGGGATCGACATTTGACAGGCTAGGTGGTGAGGATCGCGCGGGCGGAGCGCGCGAGGCCGTTCAGCAGGTCCGCATCCGGCCGCACGCGGGCGAGCACGCGCAGGCCGAGGAGAACGGACAGAAGATGGCGCGACAGATCCGTGGCCGATTGCCGGCGCGCGATCTCGCCCGACGCCTGGCCGGCCTCGACCGCGCGGCGGAAGAAGGCCTCGATGAGCTGGGTCTCGTCGGCGACCACGCGCTGGAACTCCGCCTCGCCCGGGGCCGCATCGATTGCCGTGTTGACCATCATGCAGCCGCGATGCAGCGGATCGGCGAGCGAGCGGGCCGCCATCTCGTCGAAGAATGCGCCGATGGCGGCGGCACCCGTGTGCGACCGTTCGATCCGGGCGATGCGTTCACGCAAGGTCCGGTCGAGATACTGGTCGAGCGCCTTCAGATAAAGGCCCCGCTTGTCGCCGAACGCGCCATAGAGGCTGCTGTGGGTAAGCCCGGTCCCGGCGGTCAGGTCACGCGTCGAGGTGCCTTCATAGCCCTTGGCCCAGAAGATCTCGCCGGCGGTGGCGAGCACGTCCTGTTCGTCGAATTCACGCGGTCGGCCCATCGCGACACCCTGTTTCGGATCAAACGCTCCATAATGGATATGGCGCATGGGATGCGAGAGGCAAGGGGCGATGGTCAGAAAATATGCACAGCGGTTCCTCTCTACCCCGGGGGTGGAGAGGAGAAATCAAAGACGGATCACTAAGCCTCGTCCTGCGGCCCCGTATAGAACTGCGGCCAGTTCTTCTTGGTGACCGGGCTGTCGCTCGCGAACGCGTGGCAGGTGTCGAGCAGCGGCGGGCGCTTCGGCGGCTGGCCTGCTTCTGCGGCGATCTCTTCCGGCGTCTTCTCGCGGCGTTTCTTCAGCGGGAAGATGGTCTGGAACGCCGTGGTCGCGATCGGGCCCATGAGCTCGACCAGGTGCGTGCAGCCTTCCGTGCCGCCGACCAGCGCCTTCATCTTGTTGGTGAAGCCACCGACGATGCGCAGGCCCTTCAAGCGCTCAAAATTGCCGACGATGTCCGGGCAGATCCGATAGGGCGAATGGTCGGTCGCGGCCTCGATGTCGTGGATCACCAGATCATCGTCGACCGTGATGCGGATCCACATCTCATGCAGCGGCTCGCCGGCCACGATCTCGCCGCGCCAGTCGTTCTTGAAGCCATAGGTCTTGACGTCCGTCATGTGGCCTTCGATGTCCCACAGGCCATCGGCACGGCGATAGCCGCGGCACTCGACGTGACGGGTATGGATATGCTCGCGCGGAGCAGGGGCTGAGAGCGGCATGATGCGGTCCAGCCTAACGACTGTTTGGCAGCGCAGCAACCGCACGAACCGCTGGGCTCCCGCGCCCTGATCGCAGGGCGCGGGAAACAGGGTTCAGGCGGCCAGGCGCTGCTCGCGGATCAGGCCCAGGATCTCGGCCGCGGCCTTCGGGATGTTGGTGCCCGGGCCATAGACCGCGACGACGCCGGCGGCCTTCAAGGCCGGATAGTCCTGGGGCGGGATGACGCCGCCGCACACGACCAGGATGTCGCTCGAGCCCTGGTCCTTGAGGGCCTTGATCAGCGCCGGCACCAGCGTCTTGTGCCCGGCGGCCTGGCTCGAGATGCCGATGACATGGACGTCGTTCTCGATCGCCTGACGCGCCGCTTCCTCCGGTGTCTGGAAGAGCGGGCCGACGTCGACGTCGAAGCCGATGTCGGCGAACGCGGTCGCGATCACCTTGGCGCCGCGGTCGTGCCCGTCCTGGCCGAGCTTCACCACCATCATGCGCGGCCGGCGGCCCTCCTCCTCGGCGAAGGCGTCGACCTCGTGGCGGATGCGCTCGAAGCCCTGGTCGCCCTCATAGACCGAGGCGTAGACGCCGGCGATCGAGCGGATCTCGGCCGAATGACGGGTGAAGACCTTCTCGAGCGCGTCCGACACTTCGCCGACGGTCGCGCGCACCTTCATCGCCTCGACCGTGAGCGCCAGCAGGTTGCCCGTCCCGGTGCGCGCGGCCTCGGTCAGCGCACCAAGCGCCTGCTCGACCGCCCCGCCGTCGCGCGTCGTGCGGATCTGTTTCAGGCGCGCCACCTGGGCTTCCCGCACCTTGGCATTGTCGACATCCAGGATCTCGATCTCGGCGCTCTCGGTCGTGCGGTACTTGTTGACGCCGACGATCACTTCCTCGCCGCGATCGATGCGTGCCTGACGGCGCGCGGCCGCCTCCTCGATCCTGAGCTTCGGCATGCCGGAGGCCACCGCCTTGGTCATGCCGCCCAGCGCCTCGACCTCGCCGATGAGCTTCCTCGCCGCATCGGCCAGGCTGGCGGTCAGATGCTCGACGTAATAGGAGCCGCCCAGCGGGTCGATGACGCGCGGGATCCCGGTCTCCTCGGCGATGATGAGCTGGGTATTGCGCGCGATGCGGGCCGAGGTCGGCGTCGGCAGCGCCAGCGCCTCGTCGAAGGAATTGGTGTGGAGCGACTGGGTTCCACCCAGCACGGCCGCCATCGCCTCGATCGTCGTGCGCACGACGTTGTTGTAGGGGTCCTGCTCCGTCAAGGACACGCCCGAGGTCTGGCAATGGGTGCGGAGCGCCAGGCTTTCCGGCTTCTTGGGCTGGAACTGGCTCATGAGCTCGGCCCAGAGCAGGCGCGCCGCGCGGAGCTTCGCCACCTCCATGAAGAAATCCATGCCGATCGCGAAGAAGAACGAGAGGCGCGGCGCGAAGGCGTCGACCGCGAGCCCCTTGGAGAGGGCCGCGCGCACGTACTCGAGCCCGTCGGCGAGCGTGAAGGCCAGCTCCTGCACCGCCGTCGCCCCCGCCTCCTGCATGTGGTAGCCGGAGATCGAGATCGAGTTGAACTTCGGCATGTTCTGCGCCGTGTACTCGATGATGTCGGCGACGGCCCGCATCGAGGGTTCCGGCGGGTAGATATAGGTGTTGCGGACCATGAACTCCTTGAGGATGTCGTTCTGGATGGTCCCCGACAACTGGTCGAGACGGGCGCCCTGCTCGAGGCCGGCCACGATATAGCCGGCCAGGACCGGCAGCACGGCGCCGTTCATGGTCATCGACACGCTCATCTGCTCGAGCGGAATGCCGTCGAACAGGATCTTCATGTCCTCGACCGAGTCGATCGCGACGCCGGCCTTGCCGACGTCGCCCACGACGCGCGGATGATCGCTGTCATAGCCGCGATGGGTGGCCAAGTCGAAGGCGACCGACAGGCCCATCTGCCCGGCGGCGAGATTCTTGCGATAGAAGGCGTTCGATTCCTCGGCGGTCGAGAAGCCGGCATATTGCCGGATCGTCCAGGGCCGGTTCGCGTACATGGTCGCGCGCGGGCCTCGGAGATAGGGTGCGAAGCCAGGGAGCGTGCCGAGCGTCCCGAGCCCCTCGAGATCGGCCTCGGTATAGAGCGGCTTCACCGCCAACCCCTCGGGCGTGGTCGTGACCAGCGTCTCGGGGGCGGCGCCCTTCAATTCCTTGGCGGCGAGCGCCTGCCAATCGGCAAGGCTCCGCTTGGGGAAATCGACCATGGGCGCTGCTCCTCTCCAGACCAAACCAGGGGCGCGGGTAGCATCCCGCGTCTCGTCCTCGGGGCCAGTATATAGGGGCTATTGCGCCGCGTCATGAGGGTGGCGTACAGGGCGGCCCCGCAAGACTCCCGACGAGGCCGCTCAGCGGCGGGAGGTCAGGGTCTCGAAGAAGCGGCGGAGCGGGAGCTTGTTCTGGTCCTTGCCGTCGATCGACATCAGCATGGTGACCTCAACGCCGTCTTCCGATATCGGCAGCAGCAGGCGCACATAGGCGTGCGCCCGATCGGTCGTGTCGAGCACGATCAGGTGCAGCAGCGGGGTCCGGCGCGCCACGGCGGCGCGATAATGACTGTCGATCAGCCGGCCATAGGCGGGGGGCCTGAGATCGCGCGGCCGGGTCCCGGTCAAGTCGGAGCCGTGCATTTCGCCGATGCCGGTGCCGGACAGGCGATAGCGGAAATCGAGCGGTTCGCGCTCGACGTTGACCAGCATGATGCGCGGCAGCACCTCAACCAGGTCGACCGGGTCGAGGTCGCGTCGCCGGGGCGCCAGCCGATCCTGCCGCTTGGCCAGCCAATAGGCATGGGCCCGCACCAGATCGGGATAGGGATTCGCGGCGAGATCGAGCTCGACCGCCTCGACCTGCCCCAGCAGCAAACCGTCCATGGCACCTCTCGTCGGGCCCGCCGGAAGGGAACGGCGGCCACGGTGCATCCTGGATCCGAATGACTGCCGACCCCTTACCAATGGGCCGGCCCATGGGGCGCGATGAGGGAAAGGCTTATGCCGTCTCGGCCGTCACCCAGCGCCGCCCCGTGCCGAGGCATTGCCGGCAGAGCGCGGGAGCGGACTCCGCCTGATGGGGCGTCGGGTGCGGCGGGGTGCCGCAAAGCAGGGCCGGGTGAAGAACGGTTGGGCGCAGATGGGCTGGATGAAGAGGGACGGGGCGACGCGTCGGATCGCTGCCGGTGCCGTGGCAATCGGGGCAGGCGGTTCGCTGGCGCTGGTTCATGGAAACGGGTTCCCCCTCAGGCGTCGAGGACCCCCGAATAGCCGGACCGATCGCGGCCCACCTGTGAACCGCGGCACAGGTTTGTCGGGCATTTGATTGTTTTGCCTTTGTTTCCTTTGGCATATGCCGCGTGCCGCCGTCCGGCTAGCATGGTCGGACACAGTCGAGGGAGGAGGCCGGATGGGCACGCTCAAGATCACGCCGGATACGGCGCCGGCCACACCCTATCTGCCGCCGGCGGACCGCATCCTCTCAGGCGTGCCGCAGCAGAGTATTGTCGACGCCTATGGCTCCGACGACGGCAAATTCTCGGCCGGGCTCTGGGCTTCGACACCGGGCCGCTGGCGCGTCGCCTATACCGAGCATGAGTTCTGCCACCTGCTGGAGGGCGAGGTTGTCCTGCACGGCGATGACGGCACGGTCGCACCTTATCGCGCCGGCGACAGTTTTGTCGTGCCGGCCGGCTTCACTGGGACCTGGGAAGTGGTGACCGCGGCGCGAAAGCTCTACGCGATCTATCAGCCGTGAAACGTCAGCAGTGGAGCAGGCTCGCGGCGCGGCGCACCGTGCCGGCGATCAGGAACCAGCTTGACACGGCAACGACCAGAAAGCCGAAGAGGTGCAGGTAACCCGAGACGGGCATTGGCTCGGGCTGGCGCGGCCGGGGCGCAGGAATCCAGCGCTGCTGGTCGATGCAGGATGGTGTCTTGAGCGGAAACGCAATGATTTCGGCGCTCATCAATCCTACCCTCTCCAGCCTCGACGCGAAAAATTCGCGCGACCCTAAGTGAACCAGGCTTAAAAGTCCCTTGCTAATGGGTCGCGGGCGCCATGATCGAGACAAGCGTTCTACGGCGCAAGGGGTTGGCCAGCATGGCTCATGGGGCGGCCCATGAGGGAACTTTTGCACGGGAACTTTTGCAAGGCGAGGGGCTGGATGGGGCAGGGGCAGGTCGTGGCGGTGAGCCGGCACGCGGGGCATGATTTCAGCAAGACCAATCAGGAGAGCATCGCGCTCATCGTCGGCGAGGGCGTCGCAGGCGATGCGCATCGCGGCAGGACGGTCCAGCATCGCTCGCGCGTCGCCAAGGACCCGAGCCAGCCGAACCTGCGCCAGGTCCATCTCATTCACGCGGAATTGTTCGGCGAACTCCGCGCCGGGGGCTTCGATGTGGCGCCGGGCGCGCTCGGCGAGAACGTGACGACCCGCGGGCTCGACCTCCTGGCGCTGCCGACCGGTAGCCGGCTCCGCATCGGCGCCGACGCGATCGTCGAGGTGACCGGCTTGCGCAACCCGTGCCGGCAGATCGACGGGTTCCAGCCCGGCCTGATGGCGGCCGTGCTCGATCGCGACGCGGCGGGCGGGCTCGTACGCAAGGCCGGCGTGATGGCGATCGTGCTCGCCGCGGGCGAGATCCGGCCCGGCGACCCGATCGAAGTGACACTGCCGCCGGCACCGTATCGCCCCCTGGTGCCGGTCTGATCGGTACTGGTCCGGCCGCTATCGCACGGGCTCGACCGGCTGCCAGTTCGTCACGAGATCGAGTAGCCCAGGAAAGCGCTGGTTCAGATCCTCGACCCGTACGCGACTGCGGCGCTCGAGGCCATATTGCCGCTGCCGGATGAGGCCGGCTTCACGCAAGGCCTTGAAATGGTGGGTCAGAGAGGATTTCGGGCGATCGAAGCCGAACCAGCCGCATGTGTGATCGTATTCGTCTGACTCCAGCAGAAGCTTGCGGATGATCGTGAGGCGCAGCGGGTCGGCCAGCGCCGCCATGACCGTTTCCAGCCGGAACTCATCGACGGAAGGCTCCGGCAGGGCCGGGGGCAGATCGGGGGTGGGATGTGACGGCATGAGGTCCGTATAGCAGCCTGTACGATTTTTGTCGAACAGGCTTTACGAGTTTTCTCGGACTGCGTAAGTTCGAAAAAATTCGTACTTGCGCCCTGTGGAGTCCGCCTCATGTCCGCCCAGACGCCGATCGATGTCCCCGTCGCACCCGAAGCGACACGCGCCCCCGCCGCCTCGCGCATGTGGGCGGCGGCCTGGGTGGTGACGGCAGTGTTCGTGCTGTCGAATTCGGCGACGCCGCTTTATGTCCACTGGCAGCGCGAGATCGGCTTCTCAGCCGCGACGCTAACCGAGATCTTTGGCGCCTACATCCTCGGGCTCCTGGCGGCGCTGCTCGTCGCCGGCCAGCTGTCCGATCGGTATGGGCGCAAGCCGGTGCTGGTCCCCGCCCTTCTGGCTGCGATCGTCGCCTGTTTCCTGTTCGCGGCGGCACACGCGGTGCCGATGCTCGTCGCCGCACGGCTGCTCTCCGGCGCCGCGGTCGGCGCGATCGTCTCCGCGGGCATGGCCTCCGTCGTCGACCTGGGCGGACCGGAGCGCCGCAAGCAGGCGTCGCTCATGGCGTCGGTCGCAATGGTGCTGGGCGCGGGGTTGGGGCCGCTCTTGGCGGGTGCCTTGGCGCAAGGCCTCGCGCGGCCGGTGCTGCCGATTTTCATGGTCGAGTTTGTTGTGCTCGCGACGGCCCTCATTGCGGTCGCTCTGCTGCCGCTGAAGCGCCCAGCTCCAACTCCGGGGACATGGCGGCCGCGTCTGCCGGGCGTTCCGGTGGAGAATCGGCCGCATCTCGCGTGCGGAATCGCCGTCTTCGGCCCCGGCATCACCGCGACCTCCTTCGTGCTGTCGCTCGGGCCTTCGCTCCTGTCGAGGGTGCTGGGCGTGACCAGTCCGCTCATCGCCGGCGGCATGGCCTGCGTCATGTTCCTGACCGCAACCGGTGTGCAGTTCGCGGTGCGGCGCCTGTCGGTCAGGGCGATCTTGCTCATCGGTTCGACGGCGACCGTGCTCGCGATGGTCGGCGTGGCCATCGCGGTGAACGGCTCGATCGCCTCGGTCATGGTTGCGGCCGCTTTGCTCGCGGGGGCGGGGCAGGGACTCGGGCAATTGGGCGGGCTGACATTGATCGGCCTCCATGTGCCGGCGCATCGCCGGGCCGAGGCCAACGCGGTGCTCAATTTCGGCGGCTATATTCCGGCGGGCCTGCTGCCGGTCGCGACCGGCTATCTCATCGACCGGTCGGGGCTCGCGGTCGGCGCGACAGCGTTCGCCGTTTTCCTCGGCACTGCAGCCGTCGTCGGCGCCCTGTTCGTGGCCCGTCGCCTGGCGAAGCGATAGGCGCAGGCGGCCTATTGATGCACGGCCTCGAGCCGGTGCCCGTCTGGGTCGATGACGAAGGCGGCGTAATAGGTCGGGCCGTAGTAGGGGCGCAGGCCGGGCGGGCCGTCGTCCTTGCCGCCGTGGCTGAGCGCTGCCGCATAGAAGCGGTCGACCATCTCGCGGCTATCGGCCGCAAACGCCAGATGAAAGCCGGGCCGGGGCGTCACGTCCGATCCGGGCCGGAGCTTGAGCGCCAGATCCTCCTTGTCCATCGTCGGCCCATAGCCGACCGAGACGGGCCCGGTGAAGCAGCGCACGCCGCCCAGCGCCGCCATCACCGCGTCATAGAACGCGATGCTGCGCGCGAGGTCGGTGACGCCGAGGGAAAGATGGCTGAACAGGGTCGGCGGCATCGCGGAGGCTCCGATTGACGGCAGAGGGCAATCCTAGCAGCTTCCGGATTTGGAACAAATGACGAACATGTGACCGGTCGCTTGCCCACCTTCCCCTAAACCGCTACGCCTGACGGTCCATTTCACTCCCGCGAACGAGCCTCCCCATGCCTCCGAAGAAGAATCCGCTCGGCCTCAATGCCCTGCAGCTCAAGACCCTGACGCTGATGCAGGAGCTGGCGCGCTCGCCCAATCACGCGAGCCCGCGCGACGGCGGCGCCGTCGAGATCAGCAACATGCCGCATCCGCACGGCAATCATTTCCACGTCGGCCATGCGGTCGTCATGACGGCGGACGCGACCGGGCTCGCCAACGAAGCGGCCTGGAAGGCGCTCGAGCGCAAGGGGCTCATCGAGTCGGACTTCCCGCACGGCGCGCTCGTCACCGTCGAGGGCATGGCCTACGACACCGGCCTCGCCGACCAGATCCTGCACCGCGCCGACCACTGATCGGACCACTGATCGGCGCGGCGGGCGCTAGACCCGTCTCAGCCTCACCAGTTGAGACGGCCGACCACGGCGGTCGGGCGCGGGCCGTCGGTCAAGACGCGCGTCAGGTGCTGCGGGTCGAGCCGGTTGCCGGGCACGAAGCGGTATTCGTCCGCATGCAGCCCGCCCGCGACCAGCAGGCTGTCGATCCCGGCCGCGTTGGCGCCGGCCACGTCCGTGCGCGGGCTGTCGCCACAGCCGACGATGCGACGCTTGTCGGCGACGCCGAGCAGTGCCAGGCAGGTGCGGTAGACGCCGGGGAACGGCTTGCCGTGCCAGCGGACGGTGCCGCCCCCAGCCTCGTAGGCCTGGGCCAGCGAGCCGGCGCAGATCAGCACTTCCGGCCCGCGCATCACCGTCAGGTCCGGGTTGGCGCAGACCATCGGCAGATTGCGCGCGAGCGCCGCGTCCAGCACCGGCTGGTATGTCGCGACCGTGTCGGCCGGCTCGCCCGGGCCGGTGTTGAGCACGAAATCCGCCGCACCTGCGTCCTCGACCCGTTCGAGATCGAGCCCGTCGAGCATGCCCTTGTCGCGCTCCGGCCCGATATGCAGCACGCGGCGGCCGAGGCCCTGGTAGAAAGCGTCGGGCCGGTGCTTCAGATGCTGCCAGACCTCCTCGCCCGAGGTCATGATGTGGTGGTAGGCATCACGCGGGATGCCGATCTTCTCGATCCGGCCGGCCACCGTCTCGGCCTGCACCGGCGCGTTCGACAGCACGCAGAGCCGCTTGCCGGCGCGCTTCAGGCGATAGAGCGTGTCGACGACGCGTGGATAGGGCTCGACGCCGTTATGGAGCACGCCCCAGACGTCGAGGATGAAGCCGTCATAGCGGTGCGCGATCTCTTCGATCCCGCCGACGACCGGCACGACCCAGCCGTCGGCCTCCGACATGAGCGCGCTCATTTATGCTTGAACACCGGCTTGCGCTTCTCGACGAAGGCGGCCATGCCTTCCTTCTGGTCCTCTAGCGCGAAGGTCGAGTGGAATACGCGGCGCTCGAACAGGATGCCCTCGGCGAGCGAGGTCTCGTAGGCGCGGTTGACCGCCTCCTTGGCGATCATGACGGCCGGCAGCGAGAAGGACGCGATCTTCTCGGCCGCCTTGATCGCCTCGGCCAGGAGCTCGGCCGCCGGCACGATGCGGCTCACGAGGCCCGCGCGCTCCGCCTCGGCCGCATCCATCATGCGGCCGGTCAGGCACATGTCCATGGCCTTGGACTTGCCGACGAAGCGGGTCAGCCGCTGCGTGCCGCCCGAGCCCGGGATCGTGCCGATGGTGATCTCCGGCTGGCCGAACTTCGCGGTGTCGGCGGCGATGATGAAGTCGCACATCATCGCCATCTCGCAGCCGCCGCCCAAGGCATAGCCTGCGACCGCCGCGATGATCGGCTTGCGGCAGGTGGTCACGCGCTGCCAGCCTTTGGTGATGAAGTCGCTGAGGTAAACGTCCATGTAGGTCTTGGACGCCATCTCCTTGATGTCGGCGCCGGCGGCGAACGCCTTCTCGCTGCCGGTCAGCACGATGGCGCGGATCGCCTGGTCCTCTTCCATGTCGTCAAGCGCGGCGCCCAGATCCTGGATGAGGGCGGCGCAGAGCGCGTTCAGCGCCTGCGGGCGGTTCAAGGTCACGATGCCGACGGCGCCGCGCTTCTCCACGAGAATATTTTCGTAGGTCATGAATTCCTCATCGGATGGGAAGGGCCCGCTGGCTCAGGCCGGGCAGGATCAGCCGGCGTCAGCGCGGGGCCAGAGTGAAGGCGACCTGCAGATTGCCGTCGCGTCCGTCGAAATCGAGGCTGAGGCGCTCGCCGTCACGCTCGAAGGATTTGGTCGTCGTCGAGGGGGCGGCGGCGCGGCGCCAGCCCAGCTGCGGCAGGCTCTCGTCGTAGAAGGCCACGACCGCGTGCCGCGTCACGGCCCCATGCGCCGCCGCTTCGACGATCCGGCCCTGCGGCTTGTCGAACACCAGCGAGGCGGCATCGTCCGCGGCCAGGCCCGGCATCAGCGGCACATCCTCGGTGCCCGGCACATAGACCGGTGCTGAATACGAGACCGGCGTCAGGCCCGAGCCGGCGAGGCTGGGGCTGGCGAGCACAAGGGCGACCGCGGCCGCCGGCAGGAGCAGGTGTCGAACCATCGGGGGCGCAGTCTACACCATCATCGCTGCCGCTGGGCACAATAGAATGTCGAGCGGTTCGACTGCACGATGCGCGCGATGCCCGTCGTGCAGGTGCAATCGGGGCAGGGCTCGCCCTCCTTGCCGTAGACGGCCCATTGGTGCTGGAAGTACCCGAGCTCGCCCGTTGCCTGGACGTAATCCCTGAGGCTCGACCCGCCGGCGGCGATCGCGTTCAGCAGCACCTGGCGGATCGCCGCCACCAGCGTGTCGGCGGCGGTGCCGACCACGGTCATGGCGAGCCGCGTCGGCGCGATGCCGGCCCAGTAGAGGCTTTCCGAGACATAGATATTACCGAGGCCGGCGACGATCTTCTGGTCCAGCAGCGCCGCCTTGATCGGCGTCATCTTGCCTTCGAGCCGGCTCGACAGGTACGGGCCGGAAAACTCGTTGCCGAGCGGTTCGGGCCCGATATCCGCGAACAGCTTGTGGGTGCCAAGATCCTCGGCGCGGCAATAGTCGAGGAAGCCGAAGCGGCGTGCGTCATTGAAGCGCACGGCGGTGCCGTCCTCGGTCTCGAGCACGACATGGTCGTGCGGCTCGAGCACGAGCTCGGCCTTGGGGCCGATCAGCATGCGGCCGGACATGCCCAGATGCCCGATCAGCACGCCGCCGTCGTCGAGCGTCATCAGGATGTATTTCGCGCGCCGCTTGATCGCGACCACGCGCCGGCCCTCGACCAGGCCCTTGAGGCCGGGTGGAAACGGAAAGCGCATGTCCGGCCGGCGCAGCTCGAGCCGGGTCAGGACGCGCCCCTCAAGACGCGAGGCGAGCCCGCGGCAGACGGTTTCGACTTCAGGCAGTTCGGGCATGGATCGGCGCGGACGGAAGGAACGGGAAGGCCGGTATAGACCGGCCGGTCGTCCTGCACCACTCCCGTCGTTCCCGACTGCGCGGGAACGACGGGTTATATAACGAAAGGCTAATTACGCCCGCCGCGGCCGCTCGAGGTTCGGCAGGAACACGGTGAAGATGCCCAAGAGCGGCAGGAACGAGCAGAGCTTGTAGACATAGTCGATGCCGGCGACGTCCGCGACATGGCCAAGGACGGCGGCGCCGATGCCGGCCATGCCGAAGCTAAGCCCGAAGAACAGGCCCGCGATCATGCCGACCTTGCCGGGCACCAGCTCCTGGCCGAACACGACGATCGCCGAGAAGGCGGAGGCCAGCACCAGGCCGATCACGACCGAGAGCACGCTCGTCCAGAAGAGGTCGGCATAGGGCAGCAGCATCGTGAAGGGGGCGACGCCCAGGATCGACACCCAGATCACGATCTTGCGCCCGATCTTGTCGCCGACCGGCCCGCCGACGATCGTGCCGGCCGCGACCGCGCCCAGCAGGATGAACAGATGGACCTGCGCGTCCTGCACCGAGAGCCCGAACTTGTGGATCAGGTAGAAGGTGAAATAGCTCGACAGGCTCGCGAGATAGAAGAATTTCGAGAAGACGAGCACCGCCAACACGCCGAGTGCCAGGCCGACACGGCCGCGGCTCAAGGCCGCATGGTCGGCGCCGTGCCTCGCCTTGGGCTTCAAGAGCGCCGCGTTCGCCTGGTACCAGCGGCCGACGCCGATCAGCACGCACATGGCGAGGAGGGCTGCGGCCGAGAACCACGAGATGGCATATTGGCCGCGCGGGATGATGATCGCGGCGGCGAGCAGAGGCCCCAAGGCCGAGCCCAGGTTGCCGCCGACCTGGAACAGCGACTGGGCGAAACCGTGCCGCCCGCCCGATGCCATGCGGGCGACGCGCGAGGATTCCGGGTGGAACACCGAGGAGCCCATGCCGACGAAAGCGGCCGCGATCAGCAGCACCGGATAGCTGGGCGCCACCGACAGCAGCAGGAGGCCTACCAGCGTGAAGCCCATGCCGACCGGCAGCGAATAGGGCTTCGGCCGCTTGTCGGTGTAGAAGCCGATCATCGGCTGCAAGAGCGACGCCGTGATCTGGTACGTGAGCGTGATGAGCCCGATCTGGCCGAACGACAGGTCGAAGCTCGACTTCAGCATCGGATAGATCGCAAGCAGCATCGACTGGATCATGTCGTTCAGCATATGGGCGAAGCTGATCGAGCCCAGGATGCCGAAGACCGGACCCGCCGCGGCGGCGGCCTTCGGTTTTGCCAGTGTGCCGTCGTCGAGCGTCGTGCTCATGATCCCGCCATCGCCGTTTGAGTGGCCTGAATCATAGCGCCGGGCGTTTCGCGATGTCCGGCCAATTTCTGTCGCGAAACGGACAGGTGCTGCTGTGCTAGCCCCCCATGTTCGCCAGCGTACGGGGCGGCCCGTGCTCAAGGTCGCCTCGGGGTGGAAACTTGCCAGTCCGCTTTCGAGCAGCCAAGCTCTCTAGACAGACATTCGATTGAACAACCTTGTAGGAATTTGGCAATGTAAGACCGGCTCGGCCGAACGACCATGCCGCCTTGCTGTTCTGCCATTAGCGATCGGCTGTCACACTCACCCGACTTCGGCAAATACCATCCGGTGGCTGGATAATAATCTATAACGATTTTATGGTTGTGAGCAAAATGAAGATAGTTCTCGAGTTGGAAATCTGGTCCAGACCCGGAGAACTATTGCCTGCCTCGACTGGAAAGAGCTTAAAATCCAAATTCGATCGTGATACAAAGTTACCACCAGATGTTTTTCTTGGACTCAGTTCTGTTCCGGATCAAATTGATGTGCGAAATTTGAACGATGTCCTTGATTCCAAAGAAATTACGAAATTTGAATTCGAAAATTTCTGCATCGATCATGGGTTCGATAAAGATGTCGATTCAGTCGAATCGGCATCTAGATTTCTGGATTTTTATTATGGCGCACGGCTTGCTTGGATTCATATCCCGGACGAATTATCGTCTTCTATCAGTACCAAAGTGACAACTGAAGTTGTTCGAGTATGGGCGAAAGCTCACGGATTTGTTTTGGTGCATCCAGACCTGCTCTACTGTCTTGTCATGAGCTAAGAGGACAACAAGATCCCTGCCTTGCGATCAGCAAATGGCCCACCCAACTTCCACTCTTGCGATCGGCGCAAAGCTCGTTGTACGGCGAGGATGGGTCGGAACCGGGCTTTTGACGCCGGGCACCAAGCTTTCGCTTCGTTCCAGGTCGTCGGAATCGAGCTCGTCAGAAATTGACGCAGAGACCCGCCTCCACGCAGATGTCGCCGAACACGGTGCGCAGCTCCTGTTCATCCGCGTAGGAGAATTGCTCGTAGTCGACCGCGCTGCCTTTCTTCAGCAGCTTGCGGACCTTCTTCTTGCCCTCCTCGGACAGGTTCGTCGTCTCGAGGAAATCGTCGACGTTTTGCTCCGAGTGCTTCATGTCGCCGTAGTTCCATCGCGCGACCTTGATGCTGTCCGAAACGGTCTTGCCGATGCCGATCGGCGAGTGCTTCGCGATGACATACATCGCGACCAGGGCGCCGACCTGTCCAGCCCGCAGCACCTTCGGCGACTGCTTGAAGCGTGCGGCATATTCCGTCAGCGCGGAATGATCGGCGCTCGACCGGAAGAAATGCTTCACCCCGACGCCGAACGCCTTGATCCGCTTCCCCATGTGCATCTCCCTCGGGCCTCGACGTGCCGGCGGGCATCGGCCCGCATCCAGCGCGCGGATCTTGCCGGTTCGATCCGGTGCAGGCAACCTTCGGATGTCGTTCTGCCGAGCTCCGGGGCCTCGGTACTGGCGGCTTCGGTTCCGCCAAGCTATTGTTCTACACATGATTGTGCGCGATCGGATCCGCTCCGGCCTGGATCGCCCGGGCCTGGATCGCCCGGGCCTGGATCACGCCGGCCCGGCGTCCAGGCGGTAGGCCCGTGGAATCTCTGCTGCTCTTCGTCTTCGCGATCGGCATGCTCGGCTGGGTGCTCGGCCTTGTCGGCTTCTTCCGCGCAGGCACGGCCTTGTCCGAGCTCCGGGAACTGCGGCTTCGGCTTGAGGCGCTCGCGGGCGAGCCGAAGCTCGACGTGCTTGCAGCTCCGCTCGAGCCGACCACTAGCGAAGCCATCTCGACCGAAGCCGCCGAACCCGTCGCTGAAGCCACGGCAACTGAAGCCGTCGTGCCCGAACCCGAGGCGCCCGAACCCGTGGCGCCCGAACCCGTGGCGCCCGAACCTGTGGCTCCTGTCGGCACGACGCCGGAGCCGGTTCCGGCCGCGGCCCGCGACCTCGAAACCCTGATCACGACGCGCTGGGGCGTGTGGGTCGGTGCCGCCGCCCTGCTGTTCGCCGGCGTCTTCCTCGTCCGCTATGCCGCCGAGCAGGGGTTGCTCGGCCCGGCCGCGCGGTGTGTCGCTGCAGCACTCTTGGGTGCGGCGCTGCTGGCGGGGGCCGAATGGCTGAAGCGGCGCGACGATCCGCTCGCGGTCGGGCCGTTCGGCGTCGACCAGGCGCCGGCCGGTCTTGCGGCCGGCGGCACGGCCGTCCTGTTCGGCGCCGCCTATGGAGCGGGTCCTTTCTACGGGCTGCTGGCGCCGCTCGCGGCCTTCGGCGCCATGGCGGCCGCATCCCTGATCGGCCTGGCGGCGGCTCTCCGCTATGGCCAGCTCACCGCCGCGGTCGGCCTCGTCGGCGCCTTCGTGACGCCGGCACTCGTCGCGACCGAATCACCATCGCTGCCGGGCTTGTTCGCCTATCTGTTCGTCGTGTCGGGCGTCGCCCTCCTGGTGGTCCGGCACACGGCCTGGACCTGGCTCGGCTGGGCGACCATGGCGGCCGATGCGATCTGGATCGTCCTGGGGGGCGCCGCAGGCGGACCCGATGTCTGGTCGGCCGCCGCGTTCATGCCCGCGGCCGCTGCGCTCAACCTCGTCCTGCTGCCCGGGGCCGCGCTCGACCATCCGATCGGCCGGCGCCTGGCGTGGATTCCGTTTGCCCTGCTCGCCATGGCGGGGCTGGTGCTGGAGTCGCTCAGCCCCGGTCCAATGCCGCGGCTCGGGCTCTTCCTGTTGTCGCCGATTGCCGTGTGGAAGGGGGCGACGGAGCCGCGGCTCGACCGGCTGCCGTGGGTCGCGGCCTTGTTCGGCCTGTTGACGCTGCTCTGCTGGGCGCTGCCGGAATGGCAGCCGACCGGCGAGGTGCTCAGCATCGAAGGCGTCGTCCAGGCCGTCCTGCCCGGGGCGTGGGCGCCGCAGGTCATTCGTCCGCTCATCTACGCCGCGACTCTGCTTGCGGTCTTCCATGCCGCTGCCGGCCTGTGGGGAGAGAACCGCGCGCCGAACCCGATCAACTGGGCGGCGCTCGTCGCCGCCGTGCCGGTGCTGACGCTTGCGGTCGCCTATGCCCAGATTGCTCGTTTCCAGGCAGATACCGGCTGGGCAATGGTGGCGCTTGGCCTGACGGCCGGCCTCACGCTCACGACGACGCGCGCCGCCAGCGCCGGGGCGGTGCAGCGTGCCGGCATCCATGCCGCAGGCGCCGTCGCGGCGCTGGCGCTCGGTGCGGCGATGCTGCTGCATGATTATTGGCTGACCTCGGCCGTAGCCCTGTTTCTGCCGGCGCTCGCCTGGATCGAGGCGCGCGCCGACCTGCCGCCGCTGCGCCGGGTGGCGCTTGCCGTTGCCGCCCTCGTGCTCGTCCGGCTGCTGCTCAACTGGTACGTGCCCACCTACATCTTCGGCACGACGAAGATCGTGAACGGCCTCATCGCCGCCTACGCCTTCCCAGCGGCAGCCTTTGCGTTTGCGGCGCATCTGTTTCGTCGGCGCGCCGACGACCTGCTGGTCTCCGTGCTCGAAGCCGGTGCGGTCGCGTTCGCGGCCTGCTTCGTGGCACTCGAGATCCGGCATGGGTTTGGCGGGGGTCGGCTCAGCGAGGAGCTCGATTTCGAGGAAGGGGCCGCGCATCTGGTGACGCTCGCGGTTCAGGCACTGGCCTATCTCCACCTCGCCCGGCGTACCGGCCGCCGGGTTACGGCCATGGCCGGGCGGATCCTCGGCGGCCTCGCCGTCGGCCTGGGCGTGGTACTCCTGCTGCTCAATCCCGCGCTGACCGGCGCCGAGGCGGGTGTCGCCTCCCTCCTCCTGGGTTATCTCGTGCCGGCAGGGCTCGCCCTCGCCGGCCGCCGGTATCTCGCGGACGGCTCGTTCCGGCGCGGCCTCGCCGTCTATGCGCTCGTCGCCGGCTTCGCCTGGATCAGCCTGCAGATCCGGCAGATCTTCCACCCGGACGACTTGAGCGTGTTTACCGGCGATATCGACGACGCGGAGCTCTGGGCCTGGTCGGGCGGCTGGCTCCTCTACGGCGTCGGCCTCATGGTCGTCGGCATCCGGTCGGGCGCGCGTCTGGTGCGCCTGGCGGCACTCGGCGTCGTCGGCCTCGTGTGCGTCAAGGTGTTCCTCGTCGACATGTCCGGCCTGACCGGGCTCTGGCGTGTCCTATCCTTCCTTGGGCTCGGCCTGGCACTCATCGGCCTCGGCGCGGTGCAGCGCCGTTTCGTGCTGCCGGCGAAGCAGGCCTAGCGCCGCCTGGGCGGGCTAGCGGCCCCGGTTCGCCCGCGCTATGTTCCGCGCCATGACGCGCCAAGATTCCTCCGCTCCCGAGAGCGAGCCCGCCGGTTCCACCCATTTCGGCTTCCGCACCGTGGCGGAGGACGAGAAGGTCGGCCTCGTCCGCGGCGTGTTCGATTCGGTCGCGGGCCGCTACGACCTGATGAACGATCTCATGAGCGCCGGCATCCATCGCCTGTGGAAGGCGGCGCTCATGGACTGGCTCAACCCGCGGCCGGGGCAGCATCTCTTGGATGTCGCGGGCGGCACGGGCGACATCGCCTTCCGCTTTCTCGAGCGCACGCGGCCGCGGGGTGCCACGGCGGAGCATCCGCCGGTCGCGGCCCGGGTGACGGTCTGCGACATCAATTGGAACATGCTGGGCGTCGGGCGCGACCGGGCGATCGACCGCGGCATCCTGGTCGGCATCGACTGGGTGTGCGGCGATGCCGAGCAATTGCCGGTGCCCTCGGGTTCGATGGATTGCTACACGATCGCCTTCGGGCTCCGGAACGTGACGCACATCGACGAGGCGCTCGCCGAGGCGCGGCGCGTGCTTAAGCCGGGCGGCCGCTTCATCTGCCTCGAATTCAGCCATGTCGTCCTGCCGGTCCTGGACCGGCTCTACGACACCTATTCCTTCGAGGTACTGCCGCGGCTCGGCCGCTGGGTCGCGAAGGACGAGGAGTCCTATCGCTACCTGGCCGAGAGCATCCGCCGCTTCCCGCCGCAGGAGGAGCTGGCCCTGCGCATGCGGGCGGTGGGATTCGATCAGGTGAAGTACCGCAATCTCTCGGGCGGCATCGCGGCGATGCATTCGGGCTGGCGGCTCTGATCGGCGTGTTCCGCGCGGCACGGCATCTGGGGTCGCTCGCCCGGATCGGCTGGCATCTGGCCCGGCACGACGCGCTCTTCCCTTTGCGCAACATCGTCGGTCTGACGCCGTTCCTGCGCGTGGCACGCTGGGTTCGGCCGCCGGCCGAGATCGTGGTGGGCTTGCGCGAGGGCCAGCGGCTGGCGCTGGCGCTGCAGCAGCTGGGGCCGAGCTTCATCAAGCTGGGCCAGGCGCTCTCGACCCGCTCCGATCTGATCGGCGAGGAGGTTGCGGCCGATCTCTCGACGCTGCAGGACAACATACCGGCCTTCCCGGGGAGCGAAGCCGTCGCCGTCATCGAGGCTGAGATGGGCGTGCCGCTGTCGCAGCGCTTCAGCCGGTTCGAGCCGGTTGCGGTCGCGGCCGCCTCGGTCGCCCAGGTGCATTTCGCGACCACGACTGACGGTACCGAGGTCGCGGTCAAGGTGCTCCGGCCCGGCGTCGAACAGGCGTTCGCGCGCGATCTCGACTTGCTGCTCTGGCTTGCGGAGCAGTTGGAGCGCTTCCAGAGCATGCGCCGCCTGAAGCCGGTCGAGGTCGTGGGCCGGCTCGCCGAGTCCGTTTCGTTCGAGATGGACCTCCGGCTCGAGGCGGCGGCGGCGGCCGAGCTCGCGCAGAATTTCGCGAACGACCGGGACTTCCGGGTGCCGGCGGTCGACTGGCTCAGGACCAGCCGCCGCGTGCTCACGACCGAGCGCATCCGGGGCGTTCCCGTGGGCGACCGTGCGGCGCTCGTCGCGGCCGGGCACGATCCCAAGGACATCGTCAGCAAGGCGGCGGGCGCCTTCTTCGCCATGGTGTTCCGCGACGGCTTCTTCCATGCCGACCTGCATCCGGGCAACCTGTTCGTGGCGGCCGACGGCGCCATCGTCGCGGTCGATTTCGGCATCATGGGCCGGCTCGACCGCCGGCACCGCTTCTATCTGGCCGACATGCTCCTGGGCTTCCTCACCGGCAATTACCGGCAGGTGGCCGAGGTGCATTTCGACGCGGGCTTCGTGCCGGCGAGCGAGTCGATCGACGCCTTCACCCAGGCCTGCCGCTCGATCGGCGAGCCCTTGATGGGCCAGCCGCTCGAGAAGATCTCGGTCGCACGCCTTCTGTCGCAGCTGTTCCAGATCACGCGCACCTTCAAGATGGAGACGCAGCCGCAACTCCTGATGCTGCAGAAGACCATGGTGCTGGCCGAGGGGCTGGGCCGCCTGCTCGACCCCACGGTCAACATGTGGGCGCTCTCCCGTCCGCTGGTCGAGGACTGGATGGCGATCAACCGGTCCGGTCCGGCGCGGGCCATGCTGACTGCGGGCGAGGCGCTCGCCGGGCTCGAGCGGCTGCCGGCGCTGATGGGCGATTTCGAGCGGCTCTTGAGGCAATTGTCGCACGGCGGCCTGTCGCTCGATCCCGAGACCGTGCGTGCGATCCGCGGCAGCGAGAGCGGGCGCAATCCCATGATCTGGCCGTTGTGGATCGCCGCCTTGGCGCTCGCCGCCATGGCGATCGCTCAACTGGTGGCCGCCACGCATTAGGAGCTATAGTCCGCCCATGGAACTGAGCCTCGCGGGCCGGCGGGTCCTGCTGATCATTTCGGGCGGTATCGCCGCCTACAAGTCCTTGGACCTGATCCGGCGCCTGCGCGAGCGAGGGTGCGCCGTGCGCTGCGTCATGACGGCGGGTGCCCAGCAGTTCGTGACGCCGCTCGCGGCTGCGGCCTTGAGCGAGGACAAGGTCTATACCGACCTCTTCTCGCTGACCGACGAAAGCGAGATGGGCCACATCCGGCTCTCGCGCGAGGCGGACCTGCTGGTTGTGGCGCCGGCGTCCGCCGACTTGCTCGCCCGCATGGCGGCCGGCATGGCGAACGATCTCGCCTCCACCGTGCTGCTCGCGACCGACAAGCCGGTCATGGTGGCGCCCGCCATGAACGTTATGATGTGGCAGCACACGGCGACCCAGGCGAATTTCCGCACGCTCATCGCACGCGGCATCATCAGCCTCGGCCCCAATGCCGGCGACCTCGCCTGCGGCGAGATCGGCTCCGGCCGGATGGCCGAGCCGCTCGAGATCGTGGCTGCCGTCGAGGCGTTCTTCGCCGGTACCGACAGGCCGCTCGCCGGCCGCCGCGCGCTCGTCACCAGCGGCCCGACGTACGAGCCGATCGATCCGGTGCGCTATATCGCGAACCGCTCGTCGGGCAAGCAGGGCCATGCGATTGCCGCGGCACTCGCCCGTCTCGGCGCGCACGTGACGCTCGTCTCGGGTCCCACCCGCGAGCCGACGCCCCCGGGTGTCACGCTCGTGCCGATCGAGACGGCGGTCGAGATGCTGGCGGCCTGCCGGGCGGCGCTGCCGGCCGATGTCGCGGTCTGTGCCGCGGCCGTCGCCGACTGGCGTGTCGCAGAGGCGGCCGGGCAGAAGGTCAAGAAGACCGGCGGTGCGCCGCCGACCCTGTCGCTCATCGAGAACCCGGACATCCTCGCCACCCTCTCGGCCGCGGGCCCGGACCGGCCGCGGCTCGTCGTGGGCTTCGCGGCCGAGACGGAGAATGTCGTGGCGCACGCGACAGAGAAGCGCCGGCGCAAGGGCTGCGACTGGATTCTCGCCAACGACGTGGCGCCCGAGACCGGCACGTTCGGCGGCGATGCCAACACGATCCATCTGATCGACGCGGCCGGGGTCGAGCATTGGCCGACCTCGACCAAGCTCGCTGTGGCCGAGCGCCTCGCCCGACGCATCGACGCCTATTTCGGCGAAGGAAAAGCCTGATGACCGTTCAAGTCCGGGTGCTGCGCCTGCCGCACGGCGCCGACCTGCCGCTGCCGGCCTATGCGACCCCGCTCAGCGCTGGCGTCGACCTGCGCGCCGCGATCGACCAGACGCAGATCCTGCCGCCGCTCGGCCGTATCGCCGTGCCGACCGGGCTCGCGATCGCGCTGCCCGAGGGTTACGAGGCGCAGGTCCGGCCGCGCTCCGGCCTGGCCTTGAACGATGGCGTCACCGTGCTGAACAGCCCGGGAACGGTCGACGCGGATTATCGCGGCGAGATCAAGGTCGTGCTCATCAATCTGAGCCATCGCCCGTTCGCGATCGAGCGCGGCCAGCGCATCGCCCAGCTGGTCGTGGCGCCGGTCGTGCAGATCGGCTGGCAGGAGGTCCCGGTGCTGGAGCCGACCGAGCGCGGCGACGGCGGCCACGGCTCGACCGGCAGGATGTAGCGGCCGCGGCGCCGCGGCATTTGCGGACGAACGAACGGCATCCTACATTCCCCGAAAGTCGACTGGTGTTTGGGCTGGCAAGCACGATCCCTCACCGTTCCTCATCGATCGCCAGGAGAACCTGATGTCTGAAGCGCCTTCTTTCCGCGGCCGGATCTATGACGGCATTCTGGACACGGTGGGGGCGACGCCGCTCGTCCGCCTGTCGAAGCTGACGCAGCACTACGGCGTCAAGGCCGATATCACCGCCAAGCTCGAGTTCTTCAATCCGCTGGCCTCGGTCAAGGACCGCATCGGCCGCGCCATGATCGAGGCGGCCGAGGCCGATGGGCGCTTGAAGCCCACGACCGTGATCGTCGAGCCGACCTCGGGCAACACCGGCATCGCGCTCGCCTTCGTCTGCGCCGCCAAGGGCTATCGCCTGATCCTGACCATGCCGGAGAGCATGTCGGTCGAGCGGCGCAAGATGCTGAAGCTCTTGGGCGCCGAGATCGAGCTCACGCCGGCCGCCGGCGGCATGAAGGCGGCGATCGCGCGCGCCGAAGAGCTGGTCGAGGATATCGGCGACGCGATCATCCTGCAGCAGTTCCAGAACCCGGCCAATCCAGCGGTGCACCGGCGGACCACGGCCGAGGAGATCTGGGCCGACACGGCCGGCCTCGTCGATGTCGTGATCTCCGGCGTCGGCACCGGCGGCACCTTGACCGGCGTCGGCCAGGTCATCCGGCCGCGCCGGCCGGGCCTGAAGATGATCGCGGTCGAGCCTGAGGACAGCCCGGTGCTGTCGGGCGGTGCGCCCGGCCCGCACAAGATCCAGGGCATCGGCGCCGGCTTCGTGCCCGACACGCTCGACACCGAGCAGATCGACGAGGTCGTGCGCATCTCGAACGACCGGGCGTTCAAGATCGCGCGCGAGGTGGCCAAGCTCGAGGGCGTGCCGGTCGGCATCTCGTCGGGTGCCGCCTTGGCCGCCGCCCTCGAGGTCGGCTCGCGGCCCGAGATGGCGGGCAAGCTCATCGTCACGATCATCCCGAGCTTCGCCGAGCGCTATCTCTCGACGCCGCTGTTCGAGGGACTCTGATGTTCGAGGGGCTCTGAGGGGCAAGATGCGCGATCTCGACGATGCCGAGTTCGAGCGCTACGCGCGGCACCTGATCCTCGACGAGGTCGGCGAGGAGGGGCAGGCGAAGCTGCTCGAATCCCGCGTCCTCGTCATCGGGGCCGGGGGTTTGGGCGCCCCCGTGCTGCTCTACCTGGCGGCGGCCGGCGTCGGCACGCTCGGCATCGTCGACGACGACGCGGTGTCGCTCTCGAACCTGCAGCGCCAGGTGATCCATCGGACGGACACGGTCGGCCGGCGCAAGACCGACAGTGCGGCCGAGGGCCTGAAGGCGATCGAGCCGGCGGTCAAGCTCGAGCTTTTCCCTGAGCGGCTGACGGCCGAGAATGTCGACGACCTGGTCGGCCGCTACGACCTTGTCGCCGACGGCAGCGACAATTTTACGACGCGCTACCTGGTGAACGACGCCTGCGTCCGGGCGAAGAAGCCGTTCGTCTCGGGGGCGCTGCTGCGCTTCGAGGGGCAGCTCTCGACCTACAAGCCACATGCCGGGCCGGAGCACCCGTGCTACCGCTGCCTCTTCCCCGAACCGCCGCCGCCCGACAGCATCCCGCGCTGCGAGGAGGCCGGCATCCTAGGGCCGGTGGCGGGCGTCATCGGCACGCTGCAGGCGACCGAGGTGCTGAAGGAGCTCCTTGGCATCGGCGAGAGCCTGTCCGGCCGGCTCGTGATGTATGACGCGCTCGGCACTTCGTTCTACACGGTCAAGGTGCCGCGCGATCCCAATTGCCCATGCTGCGGGGCCGGGGCAAGCTAGCGTCAACGAAAACAATGCCCTTGGGGAGGGGCCGTTGATGCGCCGTTGCCTGTCCGCCCTGTTGCTCGCCGCCGTCGCCGGCGGCGTTGCCTCTGCCCAACCCGTCATGCTCGATACGATCAAGGCGCGCGGCACGCTCATCGTCGGCACGCCCGGCGACTATCGCCCGTTCGCGGTGCGCAACCCCGACGGCAGCTACGAGGGCGCCGACATCGACATGGCCAAGGGCTTCGCCGGCAAGCTCGGCGTCCGGCTCGAGATCGTGCCGACCAGCTGGGCGGCGCTGCAGGGCGATTTCGACGCGGGCAAGTTCGACATCGCGATCGGCGGCATCACGGTGACGCCGGACCGTGCCGCCAAGGGTGATTTCTCCGTCTCGCTGCTCGAGGACGGCAAGCGGCCGGTCGTGCGCTGCGCCGACAAGGACAAGTTCGTCTCGATCGCCGCGATCGACCAGCCCGCGACCCGCGTCGTGGTCAATCCGGGGGCGGCCAACGAGGCCTTCGCCCGCGCCAATTTCCATCAAGCGCCGATCACGGTGAACCCGGATAACATCACCGTCCCGGACCAGATCGTGGCCAACAAGGCCGACGTGTTCGTGACCGACGGCATCGAGGTCGACCTGATCGCGAAGCGCCACCCGGGCGTGCTGTGCGCCGCCGCCGTGCCGGCGCCGTTCACGCATCTGACCAAGGCCTGGTACTTCCCGAAGGACGACGCCCTGAAGCAGGCGATCGATGGGTATCTCGGCCCGGCGAAGGCGGACGGCACATGGGCCGCGACGCTGGAAGCGGCGATGCAGTGACACAAATCGTCATTCCCGCCTGCGCGGGAATGACGATTGGGGAGCCCCCTACCGATACCGCTCCTGCCGCCACGGGTCGCCGCGGGGGTGATAGCCGCGCGCTTCCCAATAGCCGGGGGCGTCGCGGTCGGTGAACCACAGGTGGCGCAGCCACTTGGCCGATTTCCAGAAATAGAGCCGCGGGATGACGAGCCGGACCGGGCCGCCGTGGGCGCGGGTCAAGGGCGCGCCTTCCCAATGGGTGGCCAACATCGCGCCCTCGGCCGTGAAATCGGCGAGCGGCACGGTCGTGCCGTAGCCGTCGAAGCTGCGGATGCGCACGAAGCGCGCTGTCGGCAGCGGCTCGAGCCGGCGTACGAGCGCGGCCGCCCGGATGCCGCCCCAGCGGTTGTCGTAGCGCGACCACTGCGTCACGCAATGGATGTCGGACACGCTTTCCGTCTCGCCCAAGTGCTGGAGCTCGTCCCAGCCCCAGTCGATTGGCCGGGCGACCAGCCCGCCGGCGGAGAGGCGCCAGTCGCGGGGCCTGAGGTTCGGCTGGGTGCCGAGGTCGAGCACCGGCCAGTCCGTGACCAGCGTCTGGCCCGGCGGCAGGCGGCGGCGCTCGGCCGGCTGGGGGACGAGCAGCCGACCCTCGGCGGCCCAGCGGGTCTTGGCGTCGATCAGCTTGTCGCGGTTCATCCGCCGGATGTGGGGGCGCGGCCGCGGCCGCTCCAGACACGATCCGGTGATCGCAAGCGCGAATAGCGAACCCATGAAAAACGCCGCCCGGGAGTGACTCCGGGCGGCGTCGACCGAGACCTTGTCCGAAGGGCCGGTGTTTGAAGGGCCGGTCAGGCGGCCTTCTGGTCGATCACCTTCGGGCTCGGCATGCCGCTGGTGATCTGGATCGTCCGGGGCTTCATCGCCTCCGGCAGCTCGCGCTTGAGGTCGATCGCGAGCAGGCCGTTCTCGAGCGTGGCGCCGGTGACCTCGATATGGTCGGCGAGCTCGAAGCGGCGGTCGAAGCCGCGCTGGGCGATGCCCTGGTGCAGCACCTGCGCGCCGTCCTTGGCCGGCGCCTGGCGCTTGCCGACGACGATGAGCTGGTTCGGCCGGGCGGTGATGGCGATGTCATCGAGCGTAAAGCCGGCCACCGCCAACGTGATGCGGTAGGTCTGCTCGCCCGTCTTCTCGATGTTGTACGGGGGGTAATTGTCGGCCGGCGCCTGATGCAGGGAATCCTGAAGCAGATTCATCACCCGATCGAAGCCGATGGCCGAACGGTAGAGGGGCGCGAAGTCGTGAGCACTCATGTCCATATCCTCGTGATTGAGCAACATGGGAGCGCAGACGGCCGCAGCGGAACCGCCTGCGCGCCTACATGTCCGAACCCCGACTGGGCGTCCGGACGATCCTCGATTTGGTCACGGCGTCGGGGAGTTCAAGGGGTGGCTCGTATTCTTTACCGTCATTCCCGCGCAGGCGGGAATCCAGAGGGGACGCAAAGACTCTCGCTGCGTCAGCAAGCACCGCGCGGTTGCCCTGGATCCCCGCCTGCGCGGGGATGACGGAGAGACCTACCCCTCGACGAATTCCCCCGCCGTATCCGGCGCGTTCGGGTCGCCCGGCGCCGTCTCCCAGCCCAGTTCCGGCAGGGTCACGATGCGGTGGCCGGCGAGGTCGGGGCGACAGACGATCGAGCCCTGCTCCTCCATGTAGGTGAGGAGCCGCCGGGCGCGGCCGAGCGACCGGCTGCCATAGGCGCGCGCGATCGTCTCGTCGGACGGGCAGGGCAGGCGGTCGAGCGCCGCGCGCGCCAACAGCAGGAACACGCCCTGCACGTCGTCGGGCAGGGTGGCCGCAATCGCCTGCGCCTGGCCCCATTCCGGGCTCGCCGCCGCCGCGGCGCCGACGCCGGCGCGCGCGGTCGCGAGCCGCCGCCGGAACGCCGGGATGTCGAGCGGCTTGCCCTGCAGATTGTGGATGCGGCAGCGCACCAGGAAATCCTGGTAGAGCACGGCGACCGGGCGGAACGTCGCCTCCGGGTCGGTCGCGACCTGGGCCAGGATCTCGTCGAGCTTGCGCTCCGTCTCGGCCAGCTCCTCCGGCGTCGCTGTCTTGAGCGCCGCCCGGCCGCGCTCGGAAAGCGGCGCCGGGCGCGACTGGGCCAGCTGCGTCAGGATGTCGGGCGGCGGGCTCGCCGGCGCCGTGCGGCGCACGATCGGGCGTGCCGTCTCCGGCTCCGGCGCCTTCAGGATGAGGTCGCGCATCTCGTCCGACGGCGCCACCGGCAGCGGCAGCAGTTTCGGACTCATGCCGCGCGTCGCGGTCTCCACAGTGCCGATCCTGAGCGGCAGCGGCCGGCGCGAGAGGGCGGGGCCGAGGGCGATGAAATGGCCGCGCTCCAGGTCGCGGAACATCTCGGCCTGGCGCCGCTCCATGCCGAGCAGGTCCGACGCGCGCGCCATGTCGATGTCGAGGAACGTGCGGCCCATGAGGAAGTTGGACGCTTCGGCCGCGACATTCTTCGCGAGCTTGGCGAGCCGCTGGGTCGCGATGACGCCGGCCAGGCCGCGCTTGCGGCCGCGGCACATGAGGTTGGTCATGGCGCCCAGGGACGCCTTCCGCGCCTCGTCCGACACGTCGCCGGCGGCGGCGGGCGCGAACAGCTGCGCCTCGTCGACCACGACCAGCATCGGGTACCAATGGTCGCGCTCGGCGTCGAACAGGCCGCCGAGGAACGCCGCCGCATGGCGCATCTGCAGCTCGACGTCCAGGTTCTCCAGGTTCAGGACGACCGAGGCCCGGTGCTGGCGCACCCGCTCGGCCGTGCGCTGCAGGCCCGCCTCCGTATGGGCGGCGGCGTCGATCACCAGATGGCCGTACTTGTCGCCGAGGCTGACGAAATCGCCCTCGGGGTCGATCACCGCCTGCTGCACCCAGGGCGCACTCTGCTCCATGAGCCGGCGCAACAGGTGCGACTTGCCGGAGCCCGAGTTGCCCTGCACCAACAGCCGGGTCGCCAGCAGCTCCTCGAGATCGAGCGTCGCCGCCGAACCCGCCGCCGTCTGACCCATGTCGATGGCAACCGTCATGCCCCACCCTTCAAAGCCGCAAGGAGCCCCGACTCGGAGGCTCCGGCCGGGGGCCCGCTTCTATAGCGGATCCGCGGGGTCGGAGAGGAGTCTTGATCGCGCAGGGGCGGGGTGCGGGGACTTCTGCTTTGAAAGGGATGGGCTCTCGTATTTTATTGCCTGCTAGGAGGAGAATAATCTTGGTGCCCCACCTGCATGACGTGTGATGACCTGGTGGCCGGGTGGCTCGCGCCATGAGAAGAGAATTGTCTTCGCTCGGTACAAGCGTCGCTCGCGCGGTTGCGGGCGCGACTCGCGGCAACACATCCTCGGCACGTCTAGACAGTTAAAGGAGCATCCATGAGCAGTCGTTCCGTAACACTAGAACAGCCTAATCCACCGCTGAAAGTGCTGGTCGTAGGCTCGGCCGGTCATGCTCATGTCACTTGCTCGACCTGGACCGACCTCACCTCGCTCAACCTCAAGGACTTCGATGTCATAGTCTTCAACGTCGCGTCGCTCGACGACAATACGATTGCCCGGCTACCTCGCCACGGATTCTTTGACAAGGTCCGAAGGGAGCTATCACTCCTGCTCGCATCTGGCGGAAAGATCATCGCGCTTACGCCCGAACGGCGAGTGATCAAGCAAAAGAGCGACGACCCACGCACAAACTGGGAGTGGTCCCCTTTCGATATCGGAATCGCGCTTGAGGCAGGTGACACTATCGAGACCAAGGTGACGATGTTCGAGCGTTACCTCTCGAGGCTTAAGCGTTGGAGCTTCTACTTCTTCGTACCCCAAGGTGCTCTCACTGGCGAGTTGATCGACGTATTTGGCTCGCCGCATCAAAATAAATACATGCTCCAACTCAACGCTTATGCAATTAATCGCTATGGCAAGATGCTTGCTGGTGATGTGCTTTTGGCCATATCTTTTGCTGGACATAATAACATATGTGGTGGCGTTACCGTCCTTCCTGCCATTCCGGAGTTGGAGCAGAAAGAGGCGGTGAGATTAATTCTCGAAGATTTAATTGGTAAGCCGCAGCAGTCGTTACCGCCCGACTGGGTCGATCAGATTCCCATGCCGTTCGTTGCGGCGATCAATGCTGACATCGCTCAGAAGAACGCCGAAATCAAATTGCTGAGCGACGAAATCGCTGCCAACGAGCAGAAGCGTGCCGATATCGAGAAGTGGAAAAAACTCGTCTACGCGACGGGTCGCGAGTTGGAGCAAATTTTTGAGGAGGCCATTGTTAAACTCGGCGCTCAAACTACTCCCGCTAACGCGGAGGAGGAGTTTGTCTTTGAATACATGGGAAAATTTGGCGTTGTCGAATGCAAGGGTGTCGGCAAGAGCGTTTCGCTCGAACATGTGCGGCAAGCCGACTCGCATGTGTTAAAATTTCTCGAGACCGACAAACCCGACGGAAAAGGTGTCTTACTCGGCAACGCGTGGCGAAACCTTCCGCCTAGTGAGCGAGGAGCGGCTGACACCCCAGTTTTCCCGACAAATGTGGTGAAACACGCTGTTCAAAGAGAGATCGCGTTGGTTGGCGCTGCTGATTTTCTGTGCGCTTTCTGCGAGTTTTTGGAGGGTAAAATGTCTGGCGAGGCGATTCTTGACGCTATGTTGACGCAGAGCGGCATCGTCGACTTTCGACGGACTAGTTAATCTTCGATATCACAGTACGCGCATCTGAGGGTAGGCCAGTTTCTCTCAGATACCCGTCCTTTCACTTGCCCTACCACCCCGTGGCAGCCCTCACTCCGCCGGCGCCGCCTCGTCGCGCGTCGGCGTCGGTGCCATCGCTTCGAACACGCCGTCGCGGCGGACGAGGGCGTGGAACAGGGCGGCCGCGACATGCAGCAGGATGAGCGCGAAGAAGGCGAAGGCCAGGAAGTAATGCGCGTCCCATAGCAGCGTGTGCAGGCGGTCGCTCGGCGGCAGGATCGATGGCAGGTGGATGCCGCCCGCCAGCACGACCGGGTATGAGGCGGCCGACAGCATGCCCCAGCCGAGGAGCGGCATGCCGATCATCAGGGCATAGAGCGCCCAGTGCGAGAGCACGGCCGCGAGCTTCATCGGCTCGGGCAGGTCGGCCGGCAGCGCCGGCGCGCCGTGGCTGAGGCGCAGCGCCAGGCGGATCAGCGCCAGCACCAGGATGGCGATGCCGAGCGGCTTGTGGAGCGAGACGAGCGCCAGGTATTTCGGCGTCACGGTCGACACCATGCCCACGCCGATGAACAGCATGGCCAGGATCGCGGCCGCCATGAGCCAATGCAGCAGGCGCTGCAGCGGGGTGAAGCGGCGATGGGTTCCCGTCATGGCTTGGCTCCCGGCGTGGTTCGCGGATAGCTCGCGGCCTCCGCCGTGCGGCGGTTGTAGGAGATCGAATAGGCGGCCGAGCGGGCGGCCGGGAACGGGTCGTCCGACGTCTTGATGCCGGCCGGCAGCACGGTCGGGTCGAAGTTGATGTCGCGGCACGGCCCATCCGCCTCGGCCTCGATCTTCTGCACGACGAGCGTGCCGACCTCGATCGTGCGGCGGTCGGCCGGCCAGGCCTTGCTCGGGTCCGCCGTGGGGTCGCCCGGGTTGGCGACGGTCACCGTCATGGTCCAGCGCTGCGGCCCGGCGGCGACACGCTCCGTGATGTCCTGGTTGAGGAAGTCCGCGCCGCGCTTCGCCAGGTCCTCGGGTGCCACGTCGACCGGCGCCGCCGCCGGCAGCAGCGACCAGCGCACCACATGCTCGGCGTCGGACCCGTCGGTGAAGACGAAGCTGTTCAGGCTGTTGAACCGTTCCTCGGCATAGCTCGCGGTCCAGGGGGCACTCTTGGCCCAGGCGCCGAACGCCGCGATCTCCGGATGCGCTGCGGCGAAATTCTTCATCGCGTCCGGCTCCTTGCTGCCCGAGGCGACCAGCAGCTCGTAGAAACCCTGCGGCGTTGCCACCGGGAAGAACGGCAGGTCGATCATGGCGCTGCGCCATTCCTGGCCGTCCGGCGTCGCGATGCGCAGGCCAAGGCCCCGCACGCGCTCCATCGCGTCCGCCGCGTTCGGGTCGGGTGTGCCGAGGTTGAAGCGCCCCAGCACCGGATATTGGCCTTGGCTGAACACCTGGGCGCGTGACAGCGCCGCGCCAGCACCATTCGCCTCGAACAGGCCGGTGAAGCAGATGCCCTTGGCATGGTTGCGGCGATGGCCGAGCGGCGGGCCCGAGGGCGGCGTCAGCGCGTCCACCAGCTTGCTGGGCGTCAGGCGCTCAGGCGAGAGCCAGCCCGCCGTATAAGCGAAGGCAGCGGCGCCGGCGCCGACGATGGCGGCGATCAGCACCAGCGGTCCAAGCGCGGAACGCGCGGGTGATCGGTGGGGCTCGGGCATTGAAACCTCACGGGGGCCGGGGGCGACGGGAGTCGAAGCGGGCGTGCTGTCTTGCGTGCCACGGCCGGCTCGCCCGTTCAACTCTTTCGAGCAACAGGCGCCTCAGCCCCCGTCAGAACGGGCCTTTGAACGGCTTGCTGGGATCGCCGCGGCTGATCGTGAATTTGGGTCGCGCCGACGCGCGGTCAACCGTGTTGTTCTTGATAAAATCGGCTTCCGCAGATTTCGTGTCGCGGTACTCGGGTTTGACACCCTCGTTCAGCACCCAGTTGTGCCCGTCGCTGTCCGTGAAGGAATCGCCGTCGGCGCCGCGCACGGTCAGCTTCTTGATCTGCGTCTTCTGCAGCTTGGGGGCGAGCGCCGCCGCCAGCTGATTGGCGAAGATCTCGCCGGACGTGGGATGCGCCGCGGCGGACCGGCAGCTGTGCAGCGTGATCTTTTCCAGATTGTTCTTGTTGGTAATCAGCGGCGCCAGCCAGTCGGCGAGGGGGCCGGCGTTGTAGTTGCCGACCTGGGCCTGGTTGCCGTGCGCCACGACGTGGATCTTCTTCAGCGTCTTGTTCGAGGGATCGCTCATGGCCGCCGCGAACTCGTCCGCTCCCTTGCAGAGGCGCACGGTCCGCCCGGCCTTGCCCGCCACCTTCTTCGCGATCTGGCCGGCTTCCTCCTGAATCCTCGCCTTGGAGTCCGCCGTCTCGCTGTCGTAGTCGAGCACGAGAATGGCGTCGGTGATCTCCGTGGGCGCAGTCTTTTCTTCGGGCTTTTTCGGCTTGGGCATCGGGCAGTTCCTTTCGGTGAAACGGCGGACTCGAACCGCCATCCTTGCGGGCGCCCGTTGCCCTTTGGTTTCACAAAAGGGTTATGGTGTGACGGCTGCAATAGGACGGCCGGGCTCAGCGTCCCGGCGGCCACGCCTCATATCGCGGCACCGCCTCATCTTCCGTCAGCCACGGCACATCATGCCCGGTCCAGATGTGCATGGCCGGCCGCTGGCCAGGGTCGTCGTCGAGCGTCGCCACGCGCAGGATGACATGCGGCTCAGCCGGCCGCTCGGCCACGAGGTGGCTGCCGCAGGTCGTGCAGAAATGGCGGCGCTTGCCGGGCGAGGATTCGAAGGCGGCGAGCCGATCCTCGCCCGCGGTCCAGCGGAAATGCTCCCGCAGCACCCGCGCCGTCGCGGCAACGGCGGCGGCGTGGGCCTTGCGGCAGGTGGCGCAATGGCATTGCACGATCGGGCCGTCGAGGCCGTCGACCGCATAGCGCACGGCGCCGCAGAGGCAGCTGCCTTTCAGGCTCATGCCGCCTTGGCCCGCCGCCGCTGCCGGACCGCGTCCGCCAGCGTGTCCAGCACCGTGACCGAGGTCGGCCAGTCGATGCAGCCGTCGGTGATGCTCTGGCCATAGACGAGCGGCTGGCCCGGCACCAGGTCCTGGCGGCCCGCCACCAGGTGGCTCTCGATCATGGCGCCCATGATGCGCCGGTCGCCGCCCGCCACCTGGGCCGCGATCGCGTCCACCACCTTCGGCTGGTTTTCGGGCTTCTTCGAGGAGTTGGCGTGGCTCGCATCGATCATGATGCGCGGCTGGATGCCGGCCTTCACCGCCTCGGCCGCGGCCGCCTCGACGCTCGCCGCGTCATAGTTGGGCGCCTTGCTGCCGCCGCGCAGGATGATGTGGCAGTCCTCGTTGCCGGCCGTGGCGGCGATGGCGGCGCGGCCCTCCTTGGTCACCGCCATGAAATGATGCGGGTGCGAGGCCGCGGTCACCGCGTCGACCGCGACGCGCACGCCACCGTCCGTGCCGTTCTTGAAGCCGATCGGGCAGGAGAGGCCCGATGCCAGCTCGCGATGCACCTGGCTCTCGGTCGTGCGCGCGCCGATGGCGCCCCAGGCGACGAGATCGGCGATGTACTGCGGCGAGATCGTGTCGAGGAACTCGACGCCGGCCGGCATGCCCATACGATTGATGTCGAGCAGCAGGCCGCGCGCCAGGCGCAGGCCCTCGTCGATGCGGAAGCTGCCGTCAAGCCGCGGGTCGTTGATGAGGCCCTTCCAGCCGACGGTCGTGCGCGGCTTCTCGAAATAGACGCGCATGACGATCTCGAGCGCGTCGGAGAGGCGCCAGCGCTCGGCGAGCAAGCGCCCGGCATATTCGCGCGCCGCCACGGGATCATGGATCGAGCAGGGGCCGATGACGACGACCAGCCGGTCGTCGGCGCCGGCGAGGATATCGTGCACGGCGGCGCGGGATTGGAACACGGTCTCGGTCACCGCGTCGGTGCGCGGCAGCTCGGCGATGAGCTCGACCGGCGGAACGAGGGCGGTGATCTCGCGGATGCGCAGGTCGTCGGTGGTGTGCGGCACGGGGGTCAACTCCTGGGGGTGGGGCGACCCGGCGGCAACAAAAAAGCCGCCAGGCAGCTGGCGGCTCGTCGGATGGCGTGTTCTTGTCGTCAGGTCACACGGCACCGGTCCCGCCAGCGATGTAGCAGGTATAAAATCGCGCAAAATAGGCCAGCGCAAAATAGGTCGGGGCGGCGATCATGACGCCGCACGCTAACCGCAATGGCGGGGCCGTGTCACGCGGAATGTTGGCTGCGCGCGCTCGAAAGCAAAACAGCCGCCCGTGGGAGCCGTCCGGGGGCGGCCGTTCGCATGTTGGTCCGTTGCGGGGTTCAGGCGGCGGCGACCGTGCCGTAGCGGGAGAAGCGCTTGGCGCGGTTGCGCATGGTGAACCAGGCGAAGTTGGAGGCGACGCGGTTCAGCCGCCCGTTGGCCGGCAGGCCCACCGCCTTCAGCACCATGGCGCTCACCCGGTCGACATGGTGGCGGCGATAGACCGAATAGGCGCGGCCGATATAGGCGCGGGTCCAGCGCTGCCGGTCGTAGGGCTCGTCCGGATGGTTGGCCGCGTAATAGGCGTAGGCGAGCTCGTCGTCCTCCGACTCGCGGATGCGGCCGAGCGCCACGCCCAGCCGGCCCCAGAAGCCCAGCCCCTCGCGGTCCAGATAGGTCTTGAGGTGGGTGTAGAACAGCTTGTAGTGCCTGAGCTCGTCGGCCGCGATCCGCTTGCAGATGTCCTTCAGCACCGGCTCGTCGGTCGCCTCGGCAAGGGCAGTGTAATAGGAGCTGGTGCCGGTCTCGACGATGCAGCGCGCGATGAGCTCGCCCGCGCGCGAGCCGCGGATCGAGGCGTCGACCTGGGTTTCCAGGTGATAGCCGGTGACGAAGCGCTCGAATGACGCCTCGAAATCGAACGAGGGATCGGCGAGCTTCGCCCAGCGCGCCAGCACCTCGCCATGCTGCACTTCCTCGGCACCCCACCGGCGCAGATGCTCCTTGAGGCCGTCGTCGTCCTTGAAGACATTGCACAGGTACTTCACGTACTCGTGCCCATTGTACTCGACGAGGCTGGCCGCCTTGACGATCCGGACGAGTTCGGGATTCACCTTCGCGGCGTCGAACTCCTTCCAGGGAACGTCATCCAGGGTCCAGTGCGACATCGGCTCACCTAATCTCTTGAACTCTCGGTGCTGCGACTCGCTCGCAGCTTACGCATGACCGGGATTATATGCCATCAGGGGCGTCGTTCCGTAAGCCCCTGAAAACAAGGACGGCCGGCCTCGCTCAGACAAGGCCGGCCGATCGGTGGTACTCCAGGACGGCTTAGTGGCGAACGATGCCCTCGACCGCCTGCGCCTTCGCGGTCGCAACCGCGAGCTGTCGCTCTGCGGCCTTGAACCGCACCTTGTCCGCGTCGCTGCCCTTCTCGGCCGTGGCGAGCGCCTCGCCATAACGGCTGGTCGCCTCGGCCAGTTCGGCGTCGACCGCCGCCTTGTCGAGCGACGAGACGGTCACCGCCTCGTCGGCCAGCACCGTGCAGCGCTCCGGCGTCACTTCGGCGAAGCCGCCGGCGATGAAGATGCGCTCGGCGACATTGTTGCCCTCGTAGACCTCGATCGTGCCGGGGCGGACCGAGGAGATGAGCGGCGCATGACCGGGCAGCACGCCGAGATTGCCTTCGGCGCCCGGAATCACGACCATCTCGACCGTGTCGGAGAGAAGGATCTTCTCCGGCGAGACGAGCTCGAACTTAACCTTCTCGGCCATACGTCAGGACCTTTCCTCGGGCGTTCCCCGGCGTGCAGGCCGCAGGGAACGCCCCACTTCCATGTGAACCCGATCAGGCATGTGAACCCGATCAGGCCGCTTCGGCGGCGAGCTTGCGGGCCTTTTCCTGGGCCTCTTCGATCGTGCCGACCATGTAGAAGGCCGCTTCCGGCAGGTCGTCGTACTTGCCGTCGACGATGCCCTTGAAGCCCTTGATCGTGTCTTCGAGCTTCACGAGCACGCCCGGCGTGCCGGTGAACACTTCGGCGACGTGGAACGGCTGCGACAGGAAGCGCTCGATCTTGCGGGCGCGGGAGACGACCAGCTTGTCGTCTTCCGACAGCTCGTCCATGCCCAGGATCGCGATGATGTCCTGCAGCGACTTGTACTGCTGCAGCACGCGCTGGACCGAACGGGCCGTGTTGTAGTGCTCCTCGCCGATGACCCGCGGGTCGAGCATGCGCGAGGTCGAGTCGAGCGGGTCGACCGCCGGGAAGATGGCCTTTTCCGCGATCGAGCGCGACAGCACCGTCGTCGCGTCCAAATGCGCGAACGACGTGGCCGGCGCCGGGTCGGTCAGGTCGTCGGCGGGCACGTAGATGGCCTGCACCGAGGTGATCGAGCCCTTCTTGGTCGACGTGATGCGTTCCTGCAGCGCGCCCATGTCGGTCGAGAGTGTCGGCTGATAGCCGACCGCCGAAGGGATGCGGCCCAGGAGCGCCGACACTTCCGAGCCCGCCTGGGTGAAGCGGAAGATGTTGTCGACGAAGAACAGCACGTCCTGGCCTTCCTCGTCGCGGAAATATTCGGCGACCGACAGACCCGAGAGGGCGACGCGCGCGCGGGCACCCGGCGGCTCGTTCATCTGGCCATAGACGAGCGCCACCTTGGAGCCCGGCCCATCGGTCTTGATGATGCCGCCCTCGATCATCTCGTGATAGAGGTCGTTGCCCTCGCGGGTGCGCTCGCCGACGCCGGCGAACACGGAATAGCCGCCGTGGTTCATTGCGACGTTGTTGATGAGCTCCATGATCGTCACGGTCTTGCCGACGCCGGCGCCGCCGAACAGGCCGATCTTGCCGCCCTTGGCGTAGGGCGCCAGCAGGTCGACGACCTTGATGCCGGTGACGAGGATCTCGGCCTCGGTCGACTGGTCGACGAATTCCGGAGCCGGCTTGTGGATCGGAGCGGTGCGCGTGGCGCCGACCGGGCCGCGCTCGTCGACCGGCTCGCCGATGACGTTCAGGATGCGGCCGAGCGTCTCGGGGCCGACCGGCATCGCGATGGGCCCGCCGGTGTCGCTCACCTTGGTGCCGCGCACCAGGCCGTCGGTCGTATCCATGGCGATGGTGCGGACGGTGTTCTCACCGAGGTGCTGGGCGACCTCGAGGATGAGGTTGCGTTCGGGGATATCGACCCTGAGCGCGTTCAGGATCGCCGGCTTGTCGCCCTCGAACTGGACGTCGACGACCGCGCCGATGATCTGGGTGATCGTCCCCACGTTGGTGTTGGCCATGATGTCTTCCCTTAAGCGAGACGAGCCTCTAGAGCGCTTCGGCGCCCGAGATGATCTCGATGAGTTCCTTCGTGATGGTGGCTTGGCGCGTGCGGTTGTAGACCAGGGTCAGGCCCTTGATCATGTCGCCGGCATTGCGCGTCGCGTTGTCCATCGCGGTCATGCGCGCGCCGTGCTCGCTCGCGGCGTTTTCGAGCAGCGCCGTGAAGATCTGCACGCCCACGTTGTTCGGCAGCAGCTCGGTGAGGATTTCTTCCTCGCTCGGCTCGAACTCGTAGATGGCGCTGGCCGCCTCGTCGGTCTTCTCCGCGGCCGCGGGCGCGCCGAACGGGATCAACTGCTGCACCGTCACGATCTGGGAGATCGCCGACTTGAACTTGGCGAAGATGATCGTGGCGACGTCGAATTCACCCGCCTCGAACCGGCTCAGCACCGCCGCGGAAATGCTCTTCGCTTCCGAGAAATGCACGCCGCGGCGGCCGACGTCGGTCACGCTGTCGATCAGGAGCTTCGGGAATTCGCGGCGCATCGCGTCGCGGCCCTTGCGGCCGACGGCCATGACCTTGACGGTCTTGCCTTCACCCTGGAGCGCACGGATCAGCCGACGGGCCTCGCGCAGGATGGTGGCGTTGAAGCCACCGGCGAGGCCGCGGTCGGACGTCGCGATGATCAACAGGTGCGTGTCCGTCTTGCCCGTGCCCGCGAGCAGCGCGGGCGCAGTCGGCAGGCCGGCCATCGACTGGGCCAGCGAGCCCAGCATCCGTTCCATGCGCTCGGCATAGGGGCGCGAGGCCTCGGCCGCGTCCTGCGCCCTTTTTAGGCGCGAGGCCGCGACCAGTTTCATCGCGGACGTAATCTTCCGCGTCGATTGGACACTTCGGATTCGTGTCCGCAGGTCCTTCAAGCTCGCCATCGGCTAAGTCCTTGTCCTGGTCGGGCCTGGGCTCAGGCGAAGCTCTTCATGAAGGTCTCGATGAACGCCTTCAGCTTCTCTTGGGTGTCGGGCTTGAGTTCGCGGTCCTTGCGGATCGCGTCCAGGATGTCACCGCCGCGGGCGCGCAGGTCGGCCAGCAGGGCCAGCTCGGCCCGGTTGATGTCCTTGACCTCGATCTTGTCGAGCAGGCCGCGGACGCCGGCGAAGATCGACGCCACCTGCTCCTCGACCGGCAGCGGCGAGAACTGCGGTTGCTTCAGGAGCTCGGTCAGCCGCGCGCCGCGGGCGAGCAAGCGCTGGGTCGAGGCGTCGAGGTCGGAGGCGAACTGCGAGAAGGCCGCCATCTCGCGATACTGGGCGAGGTCGAGCTTGATCGTGCCGGCGACCTGCTTCATCGCCTTGATCTGGGCGGCGGATCCCACGCGCGACACCGACAGGCCGACGTTGATGGCCGGACGGATGCCCTTATAGAACAGCTCGGTCTCGAGGAAGATCTGGCCGTCGGTGATCGAGATCACGTTGGTCGGGATGTAGGCCGAGACGTCGCCCGCCTGGGTCTCGATGACCGGCAGCGCCGTGAGTGAGCCGGCGCCGTTGGCGTCGTTCAGCTTGGCGGCGCGCTCCAAGAGGCGCGAGTGGACGTAGAACACGTCGCCCGGATAGGCCTCGCGCCCCGGCGGACGGCGCAGCAGCAGCGACATCTGGCGATAGGAGACCGCCTGCTTCGACAGATCATCATAGATGATGAGCGCGTGCATGGCGTTGTCGCGGAAGAACTCGCCCATGGCGCAGCCGGTGTAGGGCGCCAGGAACTGCAGCGGCGCCGGCTCCGACGCCGTCGCGGCGACGATGATCGAGTACTCGAGCGCGCCGTAGTCCTGCAGGACCTTGACGAACTGGGCGATGCTGGAGCGCTTCTGCCCGATCGCGACATAGACGCAATAGAGCTTCTTCGACTCGTCCGTGCCGGCGTTGATCGCCTTCTGGTTCAGGATCGTGTCGAGCGCCACCGCGGTCTTGCCGGTCTGGCGGTCGCCGATGATGAGCTCGCGCTGGCCGCGCCCGATCGGCACCAGGCTGTCGATCGCCTTCAGGCCGGTCTGCATCGGCTCGTGCACCGACTTGCGGGGGATGATGCCCGGCGCCTTCACCTCGACGCGCTGCATCTTGACGTCGGTGAGCGGGCCCTTGCCGTCGATCGGGTTGCCGAGGCCATCGACCACGCGGCCGAGCAGGCCCTTGCCGACCGGCACCTCGACGATGGCGCCGGTGCGCTTGACCGTGTCGCCTTCCTTGATGCCGCGGTCTTCGCCGAAGATCACCGCGCCGACGTTGTCGGTCTCGAGATTGAGCGCCATACCCTTGACGCCGCCCGGGAATTCGACCATCTCGCCGGCCTGGACCTTGTCCAGGCCATAGATGCGCGCGATGCCGTCACCGACCGACAGGACCTGGCCGACCTCGGCCACATCTGCTTCGGTGCCGAAATTGGCGATCTGTTCCTTGAGGATGGCGGAAATTTCCGCAGCCCGGATTTCCATTCTCTTAGATCCCTCTCATGGCAAGCTGCAGGCGCGTGAGCTTGGTGCGCAGCGAGCCGTCGACCATACGCGACCCGACCTTGACGACCAGTCCGCCGATGATTGCGGGATCGACCCGCACATCGACCGCGACCTTGGACCCGATGGCCCGATTGATTTGTTCGTTGATCGCCGCCAGCTGGCCCTCGGTAAGGGCCTGGGCCGCGGTTACCTGGGCCGTGACTTCGCCGCGGCGCTCGGCTACGAGGGCGAGGTAGCCCCTGATGATGTCAGTGAGCGCGAACAGCCGGCGGTTCTGCGCCACGACGCCCACGAAGTTGCGCACGATCTGCCCGAACGCCGCCTTCTCCATCAGTGCCGCCATGGCGCGAGCCTGCTGCTCCCGGCTCAGGACCGGGCTGCGGATGAGGCGCTCCAGATCGGGGCTCTCCTCGATCATCTGACGAAGCTTGACGAGATCGCCCTCGATCGCGTCGAGAGCCTGCTGCTGATCGGCCAGATCGAATAGAGCGGTGGCGTAACGGCCAGCCAGTCCGGATACGCCTGTCGCTTCGGATGCCACGTGAGCTGTACCTTCGATATTACCGGAAGATGGGGACCGGAATCCCCGCGAAATGTGTTTCCCGAACGGGGGGTTGAGCCACGCGAAGATGGCCTGGCGGGCCCATGTCCGTCCGGAAGCCGTGCGGCAATAGCATAAGGGCGGCGAGGGTGCAACAACGGCTCGGCCTTATTGTCGCAGGGCTGTCGTTCTCGACATGAGGGGGTTGCAGCCGGCACGATGGCCGCCATGCGACTTGCCCTTTTCGAACCCGATATCGCCCAGAACGCCGGTACCATGATGCGCCTTGCCGCCTGCCTCGGGCTCGCGGTCGATCTCATCGAGCCCTGCGGCTTCATCGTGGGCGACGCGAAATTCCGCCGTTCGGCCATGGACTATCTCGACCGACTCGATCTCGCCCGCCATCGCTCCTGGACGGCGTTCGAGGCCGAGCGCCGCGCCCGTGCCAACCCGGGGCGCCTCGTGCTGCTGACGACGCGGGCGGAGGAGCGTTACATCGATGCGCGCTTCGCGCCCGGCGACACGCTGATGGTCGGGCGCGAGAGTGCGGGCGTCCCCGATGCGGTGCATGCGGCCGCCGACTTGCGCGTGCGCATTCCGATGCAGCCGGGTTTGCGCTCGATCAATGTGGCGCTCGCCGCCGCCATGGTAATCGGCGAGGCGTTGCGCCAGACCCATCTCTTTGCCGAAGGATCCGCTTGATGACCATCCCGTCGATGACTGTTCCGGCGGCCGACCCGTCGCCCCGGCGCGCCGAGGCGCGCGCCTGGTTTGAGGAATTGCGCGACCGGCTATGCGCCGAGTTCGAGGCGATCGAGGACGAATATGTCGCCCGGACCCGGGTCGGCGACCCCGGGCGGTTCGAGCGCAAGCCCTGGTCGCGCCCAGGCAGTCAAGGGGGCGAGGGCGGCGGCGGCGTCATGTCGATCATGCGTGGCCACGTGTTCGAGAAGGTCGGCGTCAACGTCTCGACCGTGCACGGCGAGTTTTCCGAGGAGTTCCGCGGCCAGATCGCCGGTGCGGCCGAAGATCCGCGCTTCTGGGCGAGCGGCGTCTCCCTCGTCGCCCACATGCGCTCGCCCAAGGTGCCGGCCGCGCACATGAACACGCGTCATATCGCGACCACGGTCGCCTGGTTCGGCGGCGGTGGCGACTTGACGCCTATGGTGCCGGACGACGCGGATACGGGCGATTTCCATGGCGCCTTCAAGGCGGCGTGCGACGCGCACGACCCGGCCTACTATCCGAAGTTCAAGGAATGGTGCGACCGCTATTTCTATCTGCCGCATCGCAAGGAGCCGCGCGGCGTGGGCGGCATCTTCTACGACAATCTCAGGACCGGGGACTGGGACAAGGACTTCGCCTTCACGCGCGACGTGGGTCTGGCATTCCTCGACGCTTTCCCGCGCATCGTGCGCCGGCACATGTTCGAGCCCTGGACAGATGAGGAGCGGCGCCACCAGCTCATCCGCCGCGGCCGCTATGTCGAGTTCAACCTGCTCTACGACCGCGGCACGACCTTCGGCCTCAAGACCGGCGGCAACGTCGAGGCGATCCTGATGTCGATGCCGCCCGAGGTGATTTGGCCGTAACGCGAGAGGATTCGCCGCGCCGGCGGTTAACAAGGATTGATCGGGGGATTGACGGGCGCGCCGTCGTCCGGCATCCCTCGTCACAGGACTGTTGGCTCAAGGGAGCGACGATGAGCGTGCCGTTTCTCGCGTGCATGATTGCCGCTGCGTCCTTCCATCACCTGCCGGTGCAGGCGCTGGCCGCGATCCAGTCGGTCGAGGGCGGTACTGTGGGCGCCGTCATCGGCGACAAGGACGGTTCGGCCGATCTCGGCCTGATGCAGGTCAACACGCGCTGGATCCCGGCGGTCGCCCGCGCGACCCGTACGGCCGAGCCGGCGGTGCGCGCCCGGCTGATCGAGGACGGCTGCTACAACGTCAAGGTCGCGGCCGCGATCCTCGACGTCTACAAGGCCGAGGCACACGGCAACATGGTCGAGGCGGTGGGATTCTACCATTCCCACACGCCGGCGCTCAAAGCCGCCTACCAGACGAAGGTCCTGGCGGCGGCAGTCCGGCTGCGCAACCGCGGCTAAGGTTCGCAGAGCGTCCTTCTCGTTCCCTGTTTCACTCGTCATCCCCGGGCTTGACGCAAAGAGATGTTCTCAAACACCGGCGATCGCCTTCAGCCGTTCCAGGCATGCGGCGCGGTCGGCTTGGAAATCGCCGGCGATCCACCAGTCTTCGACCTCGCTCAGGATCCGGCCGATCGCGGGTCCGCTCGCGATGCCGAGGGCGCGGACGTCGCGGCCGGCGACCGGCAGCGCCGGGCTGGTCCAGGCGTCGGCGAGGGCGATCAGCGCCCTGGCCCGGTCGGCCTTTCCGTCTTCGGCGGCGCGGAGTAGCACGAAGTCGCGATAGAGCGCAGCCCCTCGGCGATAGAGTAGAACACGCTGCGTCTGCGCATCGGCGGAAAGGTCGACCGGGTTCGCGCCGGTCAGGAGCACGAGGCGATCGCGCATCGCTGTCGGCAGGCGCAGGCGCTCGGCCGCCGCGGCGCCGGCACCCGGCGGGAGCAGTGCTGCCAGGCGTCGCAGGGAATCGGTCTCGGGCTCGAGTGCGACCAGGGCGGCGAGCCGGTCGGGCCGGAACGGCGGTGGCAGATAGGCCGCGAGCACGCCGTCCTCGATCATCAGCCGGACCGTCGGTGCCGGATCGCGGGCATGGAGCAGCTTGTGCGTCTCGGCTTGGAGCCGCTCGCCGGCCAACCGCTCGATCCGGTCGGTGCGCGCCCGGCAGGCGGCCCGCGCCGCGGGATCGGCCGGGGTGCGGCCGTAGCGCGCCTGGAAGCGGTAGAAGCGCAGGATGCGCAGCACATCCTCGTCGATGCGCCGGAGCGGCTCGCCGACGAAGCGGATCCGGCCGGCAAGACAATCGCCGATGCCGCCGATCGGGTCCCAGATGCCGCCAGCGCGGTCGAGATAGAGCGCGTTCAGCGTGAAGTCGCGCCGGGCGGCATCTTCCGCCCAGTTGTTCGTGAACGCCACGGTCGCGCGGCGGCCGTCGGTCTCGATGTCGCGCCGGAGCGTCGTCACCTCGACCGGCGTGCCATCGGCCAGGACCGCGGTCACGGTACCGTGGCTGAGGCCGGTCGGGATCGCCCGGATGCCGGCCGCATCAAGCCGCCGGAGCACCTCGGGCGGCTCGAGCGGGGTCGCCAGATCGAGGTCGCCCGGCGGCAGGTTCAGAAGCGTGTCGCGCACCACGCCGCCGACGAAGCGGCCCTCGCCGAGCGCGTCGAGCAGGGCCGTGAGCGCCGGTCGTTCGAGCCAGTCCGGCACCGGGATCCGGCGGGCCGGCGCGGCTTTGCTCATAGGCAGGGGCTCACGGGCAGGGGCTCATGGGCGGCTCATGGGGGCGTCGTCTGCAGCAGCAGCGCCAGATTGACCAGCATGCCGGCGGTGGCGCCCCAGATGTAGCGGTCCTGGTATGGCAGTACATAGAAGAAGCGCCGGCGTCCCTGCCATTCGCGGCTGTGCCGTTCGTGATTGGCGCGATCGACGAAGAAGGCGAGCGGCACCTCGAACACCTCGGCGACCTCGTGCGGGTCGGGGACCACCGGAAAGGGCGGGCGGATCAGGCCGACGACCGGCGTCACCTCGTAGCGGGTCGACGTGATGTAGGTGTCGAGCCGGCCCAGCACCCGCACGCACTCGGGCGGGAGGCCCACTTCCTCCTGCGCTTCGCGCAGCGCCGTCACGACTGCATCGGCATCGTCCGGCTCGGCCCGCCCGCCCGGGAAACTGATCTGGCCGGCATGATCGGCCAAGTGCGCCGTGCGCTGGGTCAGCAACACGGTCAGCCCGTCGGGCCGGTCGATGAGCGGCACCAGGACCGAGGCCTGCGTCTGCGCGGGCGGCGGCACGAAGCCGGGATTGAGGTCGTGATCGCCACGCGGCCGCGTGCCCGGCGGACGCGCCAGCACCTCGTTCAGCCGCTCGACGACGAAGTCAGTCGTCAGATAGCGTCCGTCGAATTGTCGAGGGGAAAGAATTTTCCGTTGCTCCAAACACCGAAACGAGACGTGCCGTCGACCGTCGCCTCTTCGCCTCTTTCAATCAGATGGTAGAATACCGGGCGCAGGAGCAGCGCTTCAAGGCCGGGTCTGACCAGCACATAAGGCCGGGGTTCGTCCGTCCCGGGCGCGGTCGCGACGCGCAGGGGATGGTTTTCACCGACAACTACCTTATCATCGAGGTTCGTTCTGAACGTGAGGCTCTGGTCCCTGTCTTGTCCTTCTGCCTCCAGCTCCACCGCGACGAACGGCGCGTCCTCGACCTCGATCCGGCCGCGCTCGGCCGGCGTTACGAGCCAGTAGCTGCCGTCGGCTTCGCGGCGCAGGACCGTGGCGAACAGCTTGACGAGCGGCAGCCGGCGGATCGGCGAATTCCGGTAATACCAGGTGCCGTCGCGGGCGATGCGGATATTGAAATCGCCGCAGCTCTCGATGATGCCCGGCCCGATGGCGTTGGGCGTCGGTCTCTCTGCCTGCGGGGCGTCGGTTTCGGGCGTCTTCATTCCATCACTACTCCCAAAGCCGCTGTGGCGTTAGGTCGCCCTGTTGCCTAGCATGATTGCAGTCCGCACATTTCCGGTGACAATCGGTCTATCGACCCGCGGCACGCCCTAGGAGCTAACGCCCGTGAGCCTTGATCCAACCACCACGACCGCCGCCGAGGCAACGCACCTTGTCAATGAGATCGAGGCGCTGGGGCATCGCCTGAAGTCCGTGCGCGAGCGGATCGGCCGCGTGATCTTCGGCCAACGCGACGTCATCGATCAAGCGCTCATCACGCTCCTCGCCGGCGGCCATACGCTGCTGGTCGGCGTGCCCGGGCTTGCCAAGACGCGGCTCGTCGAGACGCTCGGCACCGTCCTGGGGCTCGACGACAAGCGGGTGCAATGCACGCCCGACCTGATGCCGGCCGACATTATCGGCTCCGAGGTGCTGGAGGAGGGCGAGAGCGGCCGCCGCTCGTTCCGCTTCCTGCCCGGGCCGGTGTTCGCGCAATTGCTGATGGCCGACGAGATCAACCGTGCGAGCCCGCGCACCCAGTCGGCGCTGCTCCAGGCGATGCAGGAGCATCGGGTCTCGGTCGGCGGCCAGTATCATCCGCTGCCGCGGCCGTTCCATGTGCTGGCGACGCAGAACCCGATCGAGCAGGAAGGCACATACCCGCTGCCCGAGGCGCAGCTCGACCGGTTCCTGATCCAGATCGATGTCGGATATCCCGACCTCGAAGCGGAGCGTCACATGCTGCTGGCGACGACCGGCGTGGCCGAGGCGGTGCCGGAGCAAGCCATGACTGCGGAGGACCTGATGCTGGCCCAGCGGCTGATCCGGCGCGTGCCGGTCGGCGAGGGCGTGGTCGACGCCATCCTCGACCTGGTCCGGTCGGGCCGGCCGGAAACGAGCCCGGTCGGCGAGGTCCAGCGGTCCGTCGCCTGGGGGCCAGGCCCGCGCGCCAGTCAGGCGCTGATGCTGGCGGCGCGCGCGCGGGCCGTCCTGGACGGACGGCTGTCGCCCTCGATCGACGATGTGGCGGCGCTCGCCGGTCCCGTGCTGCGGCATCGCATGGCGTTGAGCTTCGCCGCCCGGGCCGACGGCGTGACGCTCGACCGGATCGTCGGCCTCTTGGTCGAACGGCTTGGCTGATCGATAACATGGTCGTGCTCCGCTCCCGACACGAGGCCGAGGCGCTCGCCGCTCGCCTGCCGCCGCTCTTGGTGCAGGCGGAACGGGTTGCGGCCACGGTTGCCCAGGGCGTTCACGGGCGCCGGCGGGTCGGTTCCGGCGATTCCTTCTGGCAGTTCCGCGCCTATGTGCCGGGCGACCCGGTTGCGCGCATCGACTGGCGCGAGACCGCGAAGTCCGAGCGTGCCTATATCCGCGAGAACGAGTGGGAAGCGGCGCAGAGCGTCTGGCTGTGGCACGACCGCTCACCTTCGATGAACTGGCGCTCCGAGCGGAACCTGCCGACCAAGGGGGCGCGGGCATCACTCCTGCTGCTGGCGCTGGCGGCCCTTCTGGTGCGGGGCGGCGAACGGGTAACGCTGCTGGGCTCGGGCCTGCCGCCGGCGCACGGCCGTGCCGTGCTCGATCGGCTCGCCCTCACGATAGAACGGGCGGGCGAGGCCGTGACCGGGCTGCCGGCGGTCGAACCCGTGCCGCGGCACGGCTCGATCGTGCTGATCGGCGATCTCCTGATGCCGCTCGAGGAGCTGCACGCACTCCTGGCAGGTTTTGCTGCGGCGGGCGTGCGCGGCCACCTGCTGCAGGTGCTCGACCCGGCGGAGGAGAGTTTGCCGTTCGAGGGACGCGTGCGGTTCGAAGGTCTGGAGCGCGAGGGCGCGCTGCTTATCGCGCGGGTCGACACGGTGCGCGAGGAATATCAGGCGCGGCTGGCGGCCCATCAGGACGGGCTCGCGGCCCTCGCGCGCGGCCACGGCTGGTCGCTCGCGCGCCATCGCACGGATCAGCCGCCGCATCGGGCACTCCTGGCGCTCTACGGCATGTTGTCGGGCGGGCTCCCCCCCGGTCATGACGTCCAGCGGCACGACATGCAGCGCCGCGACATCCAGCAGACGGGGACCTGACGCGATGCTGGGTTTCGGCGCCTTCGGTTTTGCCGCTCCCTGGCTGCTCGCCGGTTTCGCGGTACTGCCGGTGCTCTGGTGGCTGATCCGCGTGACGCCGCCGGCGCCGACCATCGTGCGCTTCCCGGCGATCCGCCTCCTGATGGGGCTCAACCCGGCCGACGAGACGCCGGCCAAGACGCCGTGGTGGCTCATCCTGCTGCGCCTCGTGATCGCGTCGCTGCTGATCGTGGGCTTGGCCCATCCGCTGCTCAATCCGGCGGCCGAGCTGCCGGGCGCGGGGCCGGTGGTGCTGGTCGTCGATGACGGCTGGGCATCGGCGGCCAATTGGCCCGAGATGCAGCGACGGGCGGACGAGATCATCGACCAGGCGGATCGCGCCGACCGTCGCGTGGTGCTGGTCACGACCGCGGCCGGACAGCCGGCCGAACCCGCGACGCTGCAGCGCCCGGCCGATGCGCGCGGCCGCATTTCGGGCCTGGCGCCCAAGCCCTGGCCGACCGACCGCGCGGCGGCGGCCGAGCGCTTGAAGGGGCTGCCGATCCCGGCCGGGGCGACGATCTTCTATCTGGCGGACGGGCTCGACGATCGCGGCGGGGTCAAGCAGCTGTTCGAGACGCTGCGCGGCCTCGGGCCGGTGCGGCTGGTGGTCCCGCCGGACGAGCGGCTGGCGCGGCTCATCGAACCAGGCCCCGGCGAGGCGAAAGACCTGACCGTGCGGGTCGAGCGCGCGACCCAGGGCGAGGCGCCGACCGTCCGCCTGCGCGCGGCGAGCGAGGACGGCCGGCAGATAGCCGAGGCGGAGGGGCAATTCCGCTCTGACAGCACGACGCTCGATGTCGCGATTCCCATGCCGAGCGAGTTGCGCAACCGGGTCGGCCGGATCGAGATCGAGGGCGAGGCCTCGGCCGGCGCCACCGAACTGGTCGACGAATCCTCGCGCCGCCGCCCGGTCGGCATCGCCACGGACCGGCCGAGCGGCAGCAGCCAGCCACTCTTGAGCGACACCTATTACCTCGACCGCGCGCTCTCGCCCTTTGCCGAGCTTCGGCACGGCACCGTCACCGAGCTGCTCGGGCGCTCGCTCACGCTGCTCGTCCTGCCCGACGGCGACCCGGGCCCGCCGGAGCAGGACCAGGCGATCGGCCACTGGATCGAGGCCGGCGGGGTGCTCCTGCGCTTCGCCGGACCGACCATGGCCCAGCGCGAGGACGACAACCTGCTGCCAGTCATGCTGCGCCGAGGCGGGCGCACGATCGGCGGCGCCATGTCGTGGGAGAAGCCGGCCCATCTCGCCGAGTTCCCGGCCGGCACGCCGTTCGCGGGCCTGCCCGTGCCGGCGGACGTGACGGTCGACCGGCAGGTGCTGGCCGAGCCCGCGGTCGATCTTGCCTCCAAGACCTGGGCGCGGCTCACGGACGGCACGCCGCTCGTCACGGCCCAGCAGCGCGGCAAGGGCTGGCTCGTGCTCGTCCACACCAGCGCCAATACCGCCTGGTCGAACCTGGCGCTCTCGGGCCTGTTCGTCGACATGCTGCGCCGCCTGGTGCAGCTGGGCCAAGGCGTCGAGGGCACCGGTGACGCGGTGCTGCCGCCCTGGCGGGTGCTCGACGGGTACGGGCATCTTGGCGCACCGCTTGCGACGGCGCAGCCGCTCAACACGGCCGAGGCGGCCAAGATCACGCTCGGGCCGGCCCATCCGCCGGGCTTCTATGGCAACGAGACGACCCATCGGGCGCTCAATCTCGGGCCCACCGTGCCGTCGCTCGCCGCCTTCGGCTCGCTGCCGGTCGGCGTCGTCGCCGAGAACTACACCCGGATGCCGGAGGTCGATCTCCGGCCCGGGCTGCTCGGCGCGGCGCTGCTGCTGGGCCTGATCGACATCCTGATCGGCTATGGCCTGCGCGGCCTGCTCCGGCCGCGCCGCGCCGGGCTCGCGGGCGTGCTGATCGCGCTGGCCTTGGCCGCGGCACCGGCTCAGGCGGCGCCGCCCCAATCGGCGCCCCAATCTTCGGCGCCCGCTTCGGCAACCAACGGGCCGGATGCCTTTACGGTCGCCGCCACCAGTGAGCTGCGCCTCGCCTATGTGGTGACCGGCGATGGCGAGACCGACGCGATGAGCAAGGCGGGCCTCGTCGGGCTCGGCAACGTGCTGAGCCGGCGCACCGCGGTCGAGGCCGGCGATCCGATGGCGGTCGACGTCGAGGCCGACGAACTCATTTTCTTCCCGCTCATCTACTGGCCGATCACCGGGACGCAGAAGCCGCTCAGCCCCGCGGCGGCGGAACGGGTCAACCGCTACCTCGCGACCGGCGGGACGATCCTGTTCGACACGCGCGACCAGGGCACGGGCCTGCCCGGCGCCTACGGTGTCGCAGACACTGCGCGCCGGTTGCAGACGCTGCTCGCGGGCGTGAAGATCCCGCCGCTCGTCGCCGTGCCGGCTGACCATGTGCTGACCAAGTCGTTCTACCTGATGCAGGATTTTCCCGGGCGCTGGATCGGCGGCACGCTCTGGGTCGAGCCGGCGGAGGATCGGACCAATGACGGTGTCTCGACCGTCGTCGTCGGCGCCAACGACTGGGCCGGCGCCTGGGCGGTCGACGGTCAGGGCTTTCCGAGCCTGCCGGTCGTGCCGGGTGGCGAGGCGCAGCGTGAGCAGGCCTATCGTTTCGGCGTCAATCTCGTGATGTATGCGTTGACCGGCAACTACAAGGCCGACCAGGTCCATGTGCCGGCGATCCTGGAGCGCCTCGGCCAATGACCGGCTACGGCATCGCCTTCGCCCCGCTCCTGCCCTGGACGGTGATTATCGTGGCGGGGCTTCTGGGCCTCGTCATCCTGGGGTTCGGCTGGTGGCGGCGTGCGCGCGGGACGACCTGGCGCCTGGTCGCTCTCGCGATCCTGCTGGCGGCGGTCGCCAATCCCTCGCTTGTCGAGGAACAGCGCCGGCCGCAGAAGGACGTGGCGCTCATCGTGAAGGACGTCTCGCCCAGCCAGTCGATCGGCGACCGGCGGGCCGCGACCGATGCGGCGGTCAAGGGGCTGCAGGACAAGCTTGCAGCTCTGCCGAACCTCGAGGTTCGCACGATCGACGCCGGCGCCAGCGATCCGGCCCAGACCGGCGACCGTGGCACCGAACTGTTCGGCGCGGCTGAGGCGGCTCTCGCCGACGTGCCGCCGCAACGCGTCGCCGGCATCGCCATGGTGACGGACGGCCAGGTTCATGACGTGCCGCCGGCCGACCGCTCGGGCCTGACGGCGCCGCTCCATGTCCTGCTGTCGGGCCATCCGGACGAGGGCGACCGGCGCATCGTCGTGACACAGGCGCCCAGCTTCGGCATCGTCGGCAAGGAAGTGCAGCTGACGCTCAAGGTCGAGGACCTGGGCGGCAGCGCCGCCGAGCGGGCCACATATCCGCAGACCGCGCGGGTGACCGTGCGCAAGGACGGCGGCGAGACGCGCACGCTCAACATGCCGATCGGCCATGACGTGAGCCTGCCGGTCATGATCGATCACGGCGGCCAGACCGTGTTCGAGGTCGAGGTCGAGCCGGGCCCGCACGAGCTGACGCTCGACAACAACCGGGCGGTCGTCGTGATCAACGGCGTGCGCGACCGGCTGCGCGTGCTCCTCGTCTCGGGCGAGCCGCACGCGGGCGAGCGGACCTGGCGCAACCTCTTGAAGGCCGACCCGTCGGTCGACCTCGTGCATTTCACCATCCTGCGCCCGCCGGAGAAGCAGGACGGCACGCCGATCCGCGAGCTGTCGCTGATCGCGTTCCCGATCCGCGAGCTGTTCGAGGTCAAGCTGGACGAGTTCGATCTGGTCATCTTCGACCGCTACCGGCGGCGCGGCGTGCTGCCGGCGACGTATCTCGAGAATATCGCCCGCTATGTGCGCAAGGGCGGGGCGCTCTTGGAGGCGGCGGGGCCCAGCCTTGGCACCGCCACGACGCTCTATCGGACGCCTTTGGGCTCCGTACTGCCGACCGAGCCATCGGGCGAGGTCTACGAGCAGGGCTTCAAGCCCAAGGTCACCGAATTGGGCTCGCGTCATCCGGTGACCGCCGACCTGCCCGGCGCTCCCAAGAATCCGAACGGCGAGCCGACGTGGGGCCGCTGGTTCCGCCAGGTCGAGGCGACGGTGCACCACGGCCAGACCGTCATGACCGGCCTCAATGGCGAGCCGCTGCTGGTGCTCGATCGGGTCGGCGAGGGCCGTGTCGCCCAGATCCTGTCCGACGACATGTGGCTCTGGACGCGCGGCTTCGAGGGCGGTGGGCCGCAGGCCGAGCTGCTGCGCCGGCTCGCCTATTGGTTGATGAAGGAGCCGGACCTCGAGGAGAACGACCTGCGCGGCATGGTCGAAGGCTCGCGGCTCACCATCACGCGGCGCACGCTCGAGCCCGACAACCACCCGGTCGAGCTCACCCGGCCCGACGGCAAGACCGAGACGGTGACGATGAACCCGCAGAGCGGCGGCCGGTCCGTCGCCGTCGTGCCGATCACGGCGAGCGGCCTCTACCGTATCAGCGACGGCACGCGCACGGCCATCGCCGCCGCCGGCGCGCTCAACCCGATCGAGTTCGCCGACGTGCGCACGACGCCCGACAAGCTGAAACCCGTCACGGACGCGACCGGCGGCAGCATCAATTGGGCCGGCACCGGCACCAGCTTGCCGGACGTCCGCCGGGTTGCCCCGGGGCGGGACGCGGCCGGCCGCGGCTGGATCGGCTTCCGCGCGAACGGCGACTATATCGTGACCGGCCTCGACGAGACGCCGCTCATGCCCGCCTGGGCGGCGCTCATCCTGGCGCTCGGCACCCTGATCCTCGCCTGGCGCCGCGAGGGACGCTGAGGCGCCAGCTAGAGCGCGGTCGCATTGGCTGGAACCAGCCAATGCGTGAATCGCGCTCTACCTATTTGATTAGAGACGGATTCACGAAATGAGTGGATCGCCAAGCGATTCCACTCATTCCGATCCGGCTCTAGGTCAGAAACGTCACCTCGCCGTTGCTGAGGTTGTACATCGATCCGACTATCTTGATTTTCCCGGTCTTTTCCAGGTCCGCCAGGGTGGGACTGCCGCTCCGTATCGTGTCGATGGCCAGCCGCACGTTCGAACGCGCCACGGCTTCAACAAACCCGGCGTTCTTGCTGCTGCGCTCACCCGCATACTGAGTTGCGGCAATTGCCGGCTTGATCGTGTCAAGCAGCCCCGTCAGGTTGCCGAGCTGCACATTGTCGATCGCACCCTTGATCGCTCCGCACGCCGTATGGCCCATCACCAGAACGACCTTCGCGCCCTCCACCGCACAGGCGAATTCCAGGCTGCCGAGCATATCCTGATTGGCGATGTTTCCCGCGACGCGGGCGTTGAAAGTATCGCCGATACCCATGTCCAGAATGATTTCCGCCGGCGCGCGGGAATCGATGCAGCTCAAAATGGCCGCGGCCGGATATTGGCCTGCCGCACTGGCTCGCTTCTGCGCAAGGAAATCCTGCGCTTTCATTTTGCCCGATCGGAACCGCTCATTGCCTTTCTTCATCATCTCGATGATCTGGTCCGGCGTCAGGGCGTCCCGTTGGGCCTGGGTCAACGCAGCGGCTTCCGCCTGGCCCACGCCAAACCATGTCCCCGCCACCAGCGTCACCGCCCCGACACCCATTCCAGCTTTCAAAAATGCCCGCCGTCCGCTGTTCCGAGGATCGGTAAAGGCACAACAACCCTCACGCGATTGCATTGCAACCTCCCCATGACTTCGGATGAAAATCTGGAATTACTACGCGTCAACTAAACTACATCATTCCGTCAATTCCTTATACTAAAGAGATTGGTGCAGCCGATAATTGGGTATTACTATTTGGAAAATCCAGACCTGTAGATCAAGCGCCCGCAACATCTCGTTGAATAGTGCCGATTGTCCCGTGTGGGGCGGCAGCCCGCTCGCGCCGAGACGGCGACAATGGTTCAGCAGTCGCTCGTTTCAACCCAACCATCACACACCGGGACTAACCACCTCGGGTGGGGGTGTGATCATCGGTCGGTTTTGCGGAACAGTCTGTTTGGATTTCGCCCGATTGTCCGCCAGTTGTCGACAAGCCATCTTTGGAACCAAGGAAATCCTTCGTTCCGAGAGGCCGTCACCATGATCCATGTCACCCCATACGAACAGCTCGGCGCGTTCCGGAACGAGTGGCTCGATGCCCGGCACCATTTCAGCTTTTCCTCATACGACGATCCGTCGCGCATGGGCTTCGGCCCGCTGCGCGTCTGGAACGACGATCGGATCGCGGCCGGCACAGGCTTCGATCTGCACGGCCACCGCGACATGGAGATCATCACCTATGTCCGGCAGGGCGCCATCACGCACACGGACCATCTGAACAATGTCGGCCGGACCGAAGCGGGCGACGTGCAGGTGATGTCGGCCGGGCGCGGCATCATGCATGCCGAGCACAATCGCGAGGCGGAGACGACGGAGCTGTTCCAGATCTGGATCGAGCCGGCGCGGCGCGGGGTGGCCCCGGCCTGGGCCGCGCGCCGCTTCCCGAAGGTCGGGCGGGCGGGCCGGCTGCTGCCGCTCGCCTCCGGCCGTATTACCGACGAAGGCGTGCTGCCGATCCACCAGGACGCGACCCTGTTCGGTGCCAGCATGGCCCCGGGCCAGGGGCTTGAGATCGACATCGAGCCGGGCCGCCTCGTCTATCTGGTGCCGTCGGCGGGCTCGATCGTGGTCAACGGCATTGCGGTGCCCAACCGGGCCGGCGTCGCCATCGCCGACGAGACGCGGCTCACGATCGGCGGGCCGGACGCGTATGACCTGGTCCTGGCCGACCTGCCGCGCGCCTGATCATCGACGCCGCAACAACGGAGAGAGATCATGGGCATGCTCGTCGACGGTGTCTGGCAGGACGTCTGGTATGACACGAAGCGGACCGGTGGCACCTTCCAGCGTGCGGACTCCGCGTTCCGCCACCAGGTGAGCGCCGAGCCTGGCGCCCGCTTTCCGGTCGAGGCCGGGCGCTACCACCTCATCGTATCGCTCGCCTGCCCCTGGGCGCATCGCACCATCATCTTCCGCAAGCTGAAGCGGCTCGAAGCGGCCATCTCGCTGAGCGTAGTCGACCCCTTGATGCTGGACCAAGGCTGGCGCTTCGCCGACGCCGATCCGGTGACGGGCGCCGAATTCCTGCATCAGGTCTATACTGCGGCCGACCCCACCTATACCGGCCGCGTCACCGTGCCGGTGCTGTGGGACAAGCAGGCGCGCACCATCGTCAACAATGAATCATCCGAAATCATCCGCCTGATGAACGGCCCGCTCGCCGCCTTGGGTGATGCGTCCCATGACTATTATCCGGTCGATCTCAGGGGCGAGATCGATGCGCTCAACGCGCGGATCTACGACGCGGTCAACAACGGCGTCTACAAGGCGGGCTTCGCGACATCGCAGGCAGCCTACGAGGCTGCCTACCACGCGCTCTTCGCCATGCTCGACGAGCTCGAGGCGCGCTTGGGCCGCGGCCGCTATCTCTTCGGCGACCGGCTGACCGAGGCGGACTGGCGGCTGTTCACGACGCTTGTCCGGTTCGACGCGGTCTATCACGGCCATTTCAAGTGCAACCGGCAAACACTCCGGAGCTTCCCCAATCTCTGGGGCTATGTCCGCGACCTCTACCAGATGCCCGGCATCGCCGAGACCGTCAGCCTCGACCATATCAAGCGGCACTATTACGTGAGCCAGCGCACGGTCAACCCGACCCAGATCGTGCCGGTCGGACCGGCGATCGACTTCGCCGCCCCGCACGGCCGGGACCGGCTCTCGGCCTGATCGCCCGGCCTTGCGGATTACCCGGGCTGGCTGCGCCGCGTTCGACCTGCTATGGATCGGCGGCGCGGCGCCCCGGTGCCGCGGCCCGATGGTGGAACGGGTTGGGTGGATTCATGCGCTTGCGCATTCTTTTCGGCACGCTTGGCCTCATCCTGGGGCTGGCGATCTATGCGCTTGCCGTCATGCGGCTGGCGGTGGCGGTGCTGCCGGACAATCAGCTCATCGAGGTCGCCTATTACGTCGTGACCGGCACGGTCTGGATCTTCCCCGCCGCCCGCCTTACGCGCTGGATGCAGGACCTGCCGCCGGTGCCGGACCGTTTCGGCAACTGATTCCGGCGACCGTCTAGAGAAAGTCTTAAGCTTCCACGGCAATGCTGCGGGCGGACCAAACGCCGGCACCGGCGCGGGGAGGCTGCAGCATGTTCCGTTGGCTGATCGATCTCAAGATCCGGACCAAGATGGTCCTGGGGCTGGGCATTACAGCAATCCTGGTCGCCGCCATGGCGATCGTCGGTTTGCGTGGCTTCGGCACGGCCGAGCGCAACATCGGCGGCATCGACGCGGCCTTCGCCGTCGCGACGGCGACCGACCGGGTGCAGCTGGCGCTCCGCGGCGCGCTCATCGAGCAGCAGCACATGATGCTGGCGCAGAAGTCGGACGAGGCCGCGAAGGCCGAGGAGGCTGTTGCCGGCTATGCCGCGGACGGCGCCAAGGCGATCGGCGAGGCGCGCGCCCGCACAGACGATGCGACACTGGCCCAGGCGCTCGATCAGGCGCGGGATGCCTGGGGCCAGCTCAGCCCTGCGCTCGCCAAGCTCGCCGAGTTCCGCAAGAAGGCGCTCGACGCCCGCAACGGGCCGTTCCTGGTGGCGAACGGCCAGATCCTGCAGGCGCTGCAGCAGGCGATCAATCAGGCGAAGGCCGATAATCCGGCGGCGGTCGAGAACCTGACCGACGCGCGCGACCGTTTCGGCGACCAGCGCGTCAGCGTGCTGCGCTATTTCGCAACGGGCGATGCGACGCAGATCGCGCTCGCCCGGCGCGCCACCGGGCTCATCGTCGAATACATGAACTCGGCCAAGACGCTGGCCGGCGACGGCCCGCTCGGCACGGCGATCGACGAGGCGACCGGCCGGGTCAAGGGCTATGTCGACCTGGCCGACAGCGTGGTGGCGCTCAACAAGGCGACCGCCGAACAGGCGTCCGGGCAGGTGGAGCCGCTGCGCGCCAAGCTGGTCGAGCTGCTGGACGGCGTGGCCGCCGGTGCCGCCCGCGGGGCCGGCGACGAGGTCACGGCCGTGACGCGGGCGACCGGCCGTGGTGCCGGCCTCATGGGCTGGACCGCCGGGGCTGCGGTCGTGCTGCTCGTCGCGGTCGGCTTTGCCATGACCTGGGCCATCGCGCGGCCCCTCATCGGCCTCAACGACGCCATGCAGCGCCTCGCTGGTGGTACGCACGACGTCGGGGTCCCGTGCCTGGGGCAGAAGGACGAGCTCGGCGACATGGCGCGCACGGTCGCCGTGTTCAAGACGAACCTTGCCGAGACCGACCGGCTGCGCCACGAGCAGGAGGCGGCGAAGGCCGAGGCCGAGCGGGAGCGGCGGGCAGCCCTCGCGGTGCTGGCCGACGGGTTCGAGGCGAGCGTCAAGGGCGTGGTCACGGCCGTGTCCGCGGCATCGGTCCAGCTGCAGTCGTCGGCCGAAACCTTGAGCGAGACGGCGAGCCGGGCGTCGGCGCAATCGACCGAGGTGGCCGAGGCGACGCACGGCGCGCTCGAAGACGTGCAGACCGTGGCCTCTGCCTCGGCCGAGCTCGCCGCCTCGATCCGCGAGATCGGCGGCCAGGTCGGCCGCTCGGCCGCGATCGCGGGCCAAGCGGCGCGCCAGGCGGAGGCGACGGGCGGCACGGTCAATGCGCTGGCCGAAAGCGCGCAGAAGATCGGCGAGGTCGTGGCGCTCATCAGCCAGATCGCGAGCCAGACCAACCTCCTGGCCCTGAACGCGACGATCGAGGCTGCCCGGGCGGGCGACGCCGGCAAGGGCTTCGCGGTCGTGGCAAGCGAGGTCAAGAACCTGGCGGCGCAGACCGCGCGGGCGACCGAGGAGATCGCGCAGCAGATCGCGGCGATCCAGACGGCGACCGGCGATGCGGTCGGCGCGATCAAGGGCATCGGCCGGACGATCGACGAAATCAACGAGATCGCGAGCGCGATCGCGGCGGCGGTCGAGGAACAGAGTGCCGCGACCGAGGAAATCTCGCGCAACGTGACCCATGCCGCCGACGGCACCGGCGAGGTCGCGCAGAAGATCGGTGGGGTGACGCTCGCCGCCGGCGAGACCGGCTCGGCCGCGGGTCAGGTGCTGGCCGCCGCCGACGAGCTCTCGCACCAGTCCGACACGCTCGAGCGCAAGGTCGAGGATTTCCTCACGCGCGTGCGGGCCGGGTAAGGCGCCAAGCTCCCCTCCGTCATTCCCGCGAAGGCGGGAATCCAGAGCTACAAGCAAGATTTTCGGCCAGAGATCCAGCGCGGCAACCCTGGGTCCCCGCCTCTCGCGGGGACGACGGGAGAGGAAAAACTTCTCAGCCCGCCGGGCGCTCGGTCCAGCGTACGAGCTGGTCGACCACCGCCTGGGGCGGCATCGTGCCGGCGTCGCCCAGGGCCTCGAGGCCGTCGCGGTTCAGGACCTGGTTGCTCCCAGGATCGACCACCATCACGGTCGGGATGCCGCGCAGCTTGAAGCCGTAGGCGGCCGGGATGTCGAGGTTCTTGTTGAAGCGGCCGACGTCGATCACCGCGACCTCGTAGTGGGCCGCGACATAGCTCCGGATCTGGTCGAGCGCCAGGATGCCGCCGAGCGCCCGGCAATCGGGGCACCAGTTGGCGCCGAAATCGACCAGCACCTTCTTGCCGGAGGATTTCGCCGCGGCGAACGCCGCCGCCAGCGTCTGGTGCGCGTCGGCGCTCTCGTCATAGGGATGCGGGGCTGCCTGCACCTGGTCGGCCGTCACGACGGGTGCTGCGGACGGCGGGGCCGCGAGCGCTGCGCCGCTTATCGCCAGGACGGCGATCGCCGCTGAGATCGCCACTGGGATCGCCCCTGGGATCGTCAGAACCGACCGTGCCATGCCGCCCTCCTCCGCGCGCAGGTTCGGGGAGGAGGGTGCGTCTCGCCGATCGGTTTGGCAAGGGGCCGGTTTGGCAAAGGTCAGTTTGGCAAGGAGCCGGTTCGTGACGCGCGATCAGATGAGCCGCAGGCCCTCGAGCAGGCGCCGCTTCTGTACCGGCCAGAAGTCGGGGCGACCGGCCGGCGGCCGCTTCATCGGCCGGCCGAGCGCATCCTGCAGCCGCCGTTCGAGGCCGCCGAACGGCATGCCGAAACCGTGGCGCGCTGCGCGCAGTTTCATGGCGCCGATGAAGTCGGCGGCGGAGATCGCATCGAAAAAGGCCGGGTGATCGGCGCGGCTGTGCTCGCCCGGCCGCCAGTCGTCGAGGAAGTCGGTGATCGTCTCCTCGAAATCGCCGAGCTTGGCGGGAATGAGGTCCGACAGTTGCTTGCGCGACGCCATGTAGGCCTGGCCCCAATGCGACGCCCGTTCGAGCTTGATCTCGCGGGCGATCGATTCGGCCAGGTCGAAATAAAGATTGGCGCATCGGGCGGCCGTCTCGATCTGGTCGGCCTTGCGTCCGCGCGCGGCCTCGCGGATCGCGCGCACCGCCTCTTCGGCGACCGCGACCAGCTGGCCGATGGCCCGGTCGACGAGCGGCGCCAGCTCGGTCTGCTCCAGCATCTGGATGTCGGTGCAGCCGGTCACGCGATGGATGAGGGTAACCACCTCCCAGGGCCGCGCCAGATGGTTCATTACGGCATGGCCGAGCCAGACCGGGTCGAACTGGCGGTTGGTACTCAGCGCCTCGTAGGCCTTGCCGAAGCGGCGGACCAGCACGGCGTCGAGCTCGATGCCCGGGGCCTGGGGCGGTCCGTCGACGCTCAGATCCTTCAGCGCCCGGGCCAACGCGGCACCGCCGGCGAGCACGATGCCGATGCGGCGCACGTCCTCGATCACCGCCTGGGCCGTGTTCTTGAAGGCGAGCGTCTTGGCACGGCGCGCGAGCTCGGCCATCGCCTCCTCCTCGAGCCGCTCCATCTCGGCCGGGACCTTGGCCGCGGCGGCGCGCCGGTAGGTCTCGTCGATTTCGCGCAGCGCCGCCGACTGGGCGAGCGACGCCTCCCACCAGGGCACGAGCGATTGCCGCCGGATGACGCCCGTATCGCTATCGTCCGGCTCGTCGATCAGGAACGGCTCCAGGAGCTGGCAGACGCGGCGCATCAGGGGCTCGCCGGCCGCCGGGCCGCGATCGCCGCTGCGGCGCAGCTCCAGCGCCTGCAGCACCTGGCCGAAGCCGGCCGAGTGGGTGAGCACGAGACTGTCGGCGCCCAGCATGGCGCGCAACTGCTCCGCCTTGTCGGGCGGCAGCTTGGCGATCAGCTCGACGAGCTGCGCCCAACGCGCGTCTTTGGACGCATCGAGGCTCGGGATGGTGGGGGCGGGAGCGGGCGAAGCAACGGGCGTCGGGATCGGCTCGGCGGTCGCGACAGGTGCCGCCGTGTGACTGGACGTCGGCGTATATTGCCACCGACTGCGCAACGTTCGTCTCCTTGTACTCCCCTCCTCTGTAAAATTAGGGACAAATGACGAACGAGGCGTTAACCCGCTGAAGTAGCAAAGGCAACGCCGACCATACTGTCGCGGGTGGCGAGGTCCGCGAGCCGCGCCTCGTCCCAGCCCTCGGTGCCGGCCGGCCGGCGCGGCAGCACCAGGTAGCGCATGTCGGCCGTCGAATCATGGACGCGGACCTCGACGTCGTCCGGGATGTGGGTCCCGAATTCGGCGAGCACCGCGCGCGGCTCGTGCACGGCGCGGCTGCGGTAGGCCCGGCTCTTGTACCAGTCGGGCGGCAGGCCCAGGAGCATGCGCGGATAGCAGGAGCAAAGCGTGCAGACGATGAGGTTGTGCACCTCGGCCGTGTTCTCGACCACGATCAGCTTCAACGGGCCGATCTCGAGGCCGATCTCGCGGCAGGCCGCACTGCCGTCGGCCAAGGCCCGCGCCTTGAAGGCGGGATCGACCCAGCAGCGTGCGACGAGCTTGCCGCCCAAGCCCGGATGGCGCGCGTCCATCGCCTCGATCTGCCGGCGCATGTCGTCGGCCGAGAATACGCCCTTCTCGAGCAGGAGCGACGTGACGGCGAGCTCCATTGCCTGATGGTATGTGAGGTCGCTGTCCGCATCCGGCGGCGGGGCGTGCGGGTGGTCATGATCGTGGTCGTGGTCGTGATGCCCTTGGACGTGATGATCATGGGGTTGGCCGCTCATGGCGCCGCCTCCAGCCAATGCTGATAGATTTCGATCTCGATCGTGTCGCGCGCCGGGCCGCGGTAGTCGGCCCAGAGCTCGGCTTGGCGGAAGCGGACGCGATAGAGCGGCTGGGCCGGCAGGCCGGGCCGGTTGAACGCGAGCTCCTCCGGGTTGGCGAAGGCACCGCACAGGCGCTCGACGACGCCGGTCGCACCGCGGGCGTAAAAGGGCGTGCGGAGATGGCCCAGTGGATAGGCCTCGCGCACCGTCACCCGGTCGCCCGGCTTGAAGCGGGCCGGGATGGCGTCGGTCGCGGGCCCGCTCACTGCGCCTGCTCCGCTGCGTGGCGCGCCTTCATTTCCTCCATGCGCCTGCCCAACTCGTCGGACGTCAGCACGCCGCGCTGCAGCAGGGTCTGGGTGATGGAGGTGATCCAGCGCTCGTAATAGCTCATGCGGTCATAGGCCTCGGGCCCGATCGCCTCGATGTTGCGGCGGAGCTCGTCGACCTTGAGCAGGCCGCGCGCCGACAAGAGCATCATCAGCGCGTCGACGCGCTTTTCCCAGGGCGCGTAGTCATGCTCGCTCGGGACGACCGGCCCCGCTTCGAGCCCGCCCATGTCGTGATGGCTGCGCATGCCGTCCCCCTCACCGTTGCTGGGGCGCGAGTATGGGCCGGCGAGCGGATGGGCTCAAGCCTTGCCGGGGGCGGCGCCGAACAGGCCGAGCGCTCCGGGATAGCTGTAGCCCTGGAAGACCGAAGGCAGCCGGCGACCCTCGCGCGCCTCCAGCACCTCGGTCAGCACGCGGCGATAGTCGGTCGCGACGGCCAGGTCGACGCCCTCGTCGAGCCGGTCGGGCGTCATGCCCGGCCAGGCGCCGTAGAAGCGTCCGCCGTGCACCTTGCCGCCCAGCACCGCCATGACGCCGGCCCGGCCATGGTCCGTGCCCTGGCTCTTGTTCGAGCGCAGCCGCCGGCCGAACTCGGTCAGCGTCACGAGGATCATCCGGTCGTGATAGCGCGCCATGTCGTTCCAGAATTGCGCGATGCCGTTCGACAGATGGTCGACCGCGGCCTTGAACCGGCCGGGCTGGTACTCGTGCGTGTCCCAGCCGCCGATGTCGACGGTCGCCGCTTCGAGCCCGATATCCATCTTGATGAGCTGCGCCAGCGTCTTGAGCGGCCGGCCGAAGTCGGCGGCGGGGCCATAGTCGACATGCGCCTCCGCCTGATAGGGCTGGATGTGGCCTTGGGGATCGCGCGACAGGCGGCCGTCGATCGTCGCCATGGCGCCAAGCGCGTCACGCCCGGCGATGCCGACGTCGCCCTGCGCAAAGGCATAGAGCCGCTTCAGCACCTCGGCCGCCTGCGGCCCGCCCGGCGGCGCCAAGCCCCCATCGAGGCCCGGCACGGCAATGGCGGAGGGCAGGCCCAGGAGCTCGCCCGAGATCGTGCCCGAGGCCGAGGCCGCGACCAGGCCGCGGGCGGCGCCGTCGGTGCCGAGCGCGCGCGTCAGCCAGCCGTCGTTCTGCCGGTTGAGTGCTGCGGCATCGGCGACGCCGCGTTCGATCATGTCGGTCGCGACGAAATGGCTACGCGTGCCGTCGGTCAGGCCCACCGCATGGAGGAATGCCAACTGGCCGCCCTTGTAGAGTTCGGCCAGGCCCGCCGCCTGCGGATGCAGGCGGAAATCGATCTTCGGGTCAGGCCCGTTCGCGAGCGCATGGCCCGCGTCCGGCCCGTCGACCGCGACGCGCAGCTCGCTCGCGCGTGCGTCGATGAACTCCGGGTCGGTTGCGGGCGAGATCAGGTTCAAGCCGTCGCAGCCGCCGCGCAGATGGACCACGACCAGCAGCGGCCGGTCCGGCCCCGTGCCGCCGAACGCGAGATTGCGCAAGCCCGGCACCGGCAGCAGCCCGGCGGCGAGCCCGGCGAGGCCGCCGCCCAGGATCGATCGGCGGGTGGGATGGCTCAGCATGTCTGGAACCCCGGGGCCATGGCGGCGAAGGCGGCGATGCGGGCGAGCTGTTTCTGGGTATTGGGGGCACCCGGCGGCAGCGGGCCATCGGGCGGCCAGCCGAGCCCGCTCGCGAGCGCCTCGGTCTCAGCCGGGTCGAACGCGCCGGTCATCGCCTGAAGCCAGAAGGCCGCGGCGGCGCGCGGCGTGGCGGCGGCCGGCCCCATGAGGTGGGCCAGATCGACGGTCCCCGTGCCCCAGGAATTCTCGGCGACCGCCAGCACCAGCTGCCAGCGCTGGCGCATGGCGTTGGTCGAGAGCAGGATGTCGCGCCGGTCGGGCAGGCCGGTCGGTGGGGCATAGCCGTAGAGCCGCTGGCCGGCATAGGCGATGCCGTTCAGGAGCGGCTCGGTCGGCACGATGTCGAGCTCGGTCGCGCGTGCGAAGCCGGCGGCGAGCGCCAGCGGCCGGCGCACCTTGCGGCCGCGCGTCGCCTTGAACTCGGGCGAGGTCACGATCGCGCGCACGACCTCAGCGATCTGGTCATGGGCATGGGCCTGCTTCTGCCAGACCGCGACCGCCTCTGCCACGAGCGCCGCCGAGGCATTCTCGCCGGCGAGCCGGACCACGAGCTTGCGGCAGAGATGCTGGGCCGTCGCCGGGTGGAACGCCACCAGGTCCAGGACCTTGCGCCCGTCGGCCATGGCCGGCTGGAACGCGTCGAACTCGGTCGCGAGCACGCGCTTCTGATAGCCGTCGTGCCAAGTCTCGACATACGCGAACTTGCCGGTGTTGGGCAGCTTGCGCCGGCCGTCGAGCCCGGTGCCGTCCTCGACCGTCCAGCCGGTAAACGCGCGCGCGGATTCATAGACGTCCTGGTCGATATATCCCGCCGGCTGCCCCTTGAGCGCGCCCGGCACCTCGCGCCAGCGGTCGTACTTGTCGTTGAGATAGGCGTCGGCGCCGAGCGTATGGAGCTCGAACAGCTCGCGCCCGAAATTCTCATTCGCCGCCCCCGCGCGCGACGATTTGTTCGACAGGTAATAGAGCATGGCGGTCGAGCTCGCGACCGCCTCGAGGAATGCGCGGAAATTGCCGAGCGCATGGCGCCGGATCACGTCGCGGTCATAGGTCGGCAGCGCCACCATGACCTGGTCCTGGTCCCAGGCGTCGACGTTGAAGTGGTCGTGCCAGAACTGGACCAGCACCTCGCGCAGCTGGTGGCGCGCGAAGGTGGCACGGATCACGGTCGCGGCCATGACCTCCATGAGTGGCCGGCGCCGCTCCTGTCCGTCGTGCTTGTCGCGCTCGGCCACGGTGGGCCAGACCGCCTCGATCGGCTGGCCGAGCGTTGCAAGCGGCCGCATCTCGTCCACCGCCGGGTAGGCCTTGTCCTTCCCCTCGGCATATTTGATGTGGAAGGTCGTGCGCGCGAGCTTGGCCGCGACCGCCGGTTCGTCGCCCGCCGGCGGCGCCAGCTGCTCGTCGAGCCACGCGCGATAGCCCATCGCCCGGAACGCCTGGACCTCGCCGGGCCTGGCGCCATAGCCGAGCCGTGCCAGCACCATGGGCGCGAAGCCGGGATCGGCCTCGGCCGGGTCCGGCTTGGCGGCCGCTTGCTTCGCCGCGGGCGGGCGCTGGGCGGGCGGTTTGGCAGCAGCTTGGGCGGCAGGTTTGCTCTCGGGCGCGGTCGCCATTGGCGGCCCCTCTCTTGGGGATTGGTCCGGCGGGCACGAGCCGCCGACCATCGGGCGCAACATACTCCATCATTGGTAGGCAGGTGCTGGGGGATTCATCCCCGAGGGAGGGGTGGCCTATGTGTCGGCGCCTCGATTTGGGGCGAAAGGATGGATCTTATGCGCGAATATAAATTAAAAAAACTTGCCTAGGTTGAAAATAAGTGGCATATTTTGATACCGTTTCCATCGAAATTTGGCAGAACTCCTCCAGGAGCGAGGCCGTATTCGGACTATTTTATAATAGTATATTTGTTACTTAAAGCATGGCTCTGAAAAATTTGACGTCTATATCATGCAATATCATGTATGGCGCGGTGAATTGTGAGATTTTATCCGAATTGATCCGAAAGAATGGAGGATCTCTCATGAAAATTTCCTCAGCTTCGACCAAAGCATGGCCCGATTATGCCGGTAGCGTTCCGGGAACAATCCTTACGCGCCGGCGGCTTTTTTGCGTATCAGCCGCATCCTGTGCGGTAGCCCTGCTTCCGCTCCCCAGATTCTCCCCGCTATCCGGCGTGGAGGCCGCCACCTGGGTGGATCTGTTGTTGGACGGGACGAAGATGCTGGCAAGCACCGCCCTGAGTTCCATCGACTTCAAAAAGATCATGAATTGGATGATGGACGCGCCGCTAAAGGAACCCGACCGTACGACCTACCATGATCGGTGGTCATTTCCTGTCCAGTTTGATGATAAGTATCCGCTTTCCGCCTTGAATAACGGGAAGTATTTTGGCGTCGATAATAATCCGATCTTGACGAACGAGAATCAGTACGAAGCGCAGTCTGATTTAAATCATAACGAAATTACCGGCCTGACGACTCAGTTGAAATACGGCGACGGACTGCTGATTGATTCGAGCGGGCGGCCGAAGTTGCCTGGCTACACCGGAGCGCGTCGGCCCGCAAAGAAAAGTGACGCAGACGAACTTTCGGCTCTTATTTCGAACGACCCGACGGTTCCCTCGGCAAGGCAGTATGGCCTAGCTTATGTCAGAGATTTCTGCACCTGTAACGGTCCGATGAAAGGATACGCTCTGGCCACGGCGAACAACCCAGATCCAAATGACTTTGCATTCAAGATTTATAAAGCCTGACTTCGGCCCGACCTCCTTTCGCGCGCTGTCGGTATTGGCTCAATCGGCGCCCTGAGCATTGTTGGGCATGGGGCATTGTTGGGCATGGGGCATTGTTGGGCATGGGGCGCCGATTTTGACTCTCCAGGTGAGCAAGCCCCGCGGCTGCCTGAGGGGGCACTGAGCTGTGTTATGTCCCTCGGACGGTCTCGCGAGCCGATAGTGGACGGTCTCATATCGGCCACTCGCCGACATTGAGCCGATCCCATCCCCCCATTGTCCCCCTCCCGCCCCGCACCTAAATCTACCGCTCCTTCTTTCGGGCCGGCGTTCGCCCGGCTCTTCAATCAGGGGCACCCAGCCACATGACCGATCTTTCCGCCTTCCCGATCACGAAGCGTTGGCCGGCGAAGCATCCGGACCGGATCCAGCTCTACTCCCTGCCGACGCCGAATGGGGTCAAGGCGTCGATCATGCTGGAGGAGACCGGGCTGCCGTACGAGCCGCATACGGTCAATATCGGCGCCAACGAGAGCTGGACGCCGGAATTCCTGTCGCTCAACCCGAACGGCAAGATCCCGGCGATGATCGATCCGAACGGCCCGGGCGGGCGGCCGCTGGCGCTCTTCGAATCAGGCGCCATCCTGCTCTATCTGGCGGAGAAGACGGGCCGGTTCCTGCCCGGCGACCCGGCGGAGCGCTACGAGACGATCCAGTGGGTGTTCTTCCAGATGGCGGCGATCGGCCCGATGTTCGGCCAGCTGGGCTTCTTCCACAAGTTCGCCGGGCGCGAGTACGAGGACAAGCGGCCGCATGAGCGCTACCGCGCCGAGTCCGAGCGTTTGCTGGGCGTGCTCGAGACCCGGCTCGAAGGGCGCGACTGGCTCATGGGCGAGGCCTACACCATCGCCGACATCGCGACGCTCGGCTGGGTGCGCAACCTGGTGGGATTCTACGGCGCGCGTGAGATCGTCGGGTTCGACACGTTGAAGCATGTGCCCGCCTGGCTCGAGCGGGGCCTGGCCCGGCCGGCCGTGCAGCGCGGCATCGAGATCCCGCCGCGCCCATAAAGACACAAGCCATCGTCCGAAAGAAAAGACCTGCCTGCGCCCCGGGGCTCGATCGAGAAGGGCGCAGGCAGGCCGGCTTGCCGGTCCGGTAAGGTGCGGGGTCTCCGGTAAGGTGCGGCGTCAATCGACGGGTAGGCGGGCCGGCTTCCGACGGGTGATCAGGCCAAGCGCGATGAGGCCTGAAGCGAGCAGTGCCAGGCTTGCGGGCTCCGGCACGCTGGTGGCGGGGCCTAGGTCGACCAGCGACACATCATCGAGGCCCTGAAAACTCGGATCGTCGCGGAAGGCGAACAGCAGCGTCGCCGACGTGTCGACGGCGGTCACGTCGAACGTGTACTGGGTCCAGGTCTGCGGGGTCGAGACGTTCGCCTCCGACTGCAACAGCATGCCGTCGAAGCTGACCGACCAGTCGTCGGGCGTGTTGTCGCCGAGCGCGTAGATGTGGAAATAGCTCAGTTGATAGACGTCGCCCACGACCGTGGTGATGGTCTGCGACAGTGTGCCGTCGGAGCCGATCGGGCCGAGTTCGGCCGCGAAATTGCCGCTGTTCGGCGCGATGGGGAAGCTGCCGACAGAGGTGTCGCCCAGATTGCCGCCGTGGATCCAGCCGGTGAAATCACCGGTCTCGAACCCGCCGTTCGTGATCAGGTCGGCCTTGGCCGGTGAAGCGATGCTCAGGGCGACGGTGGCCGCCGCCAGGATTCCGAACAAGGTGCGCATGATAGTCGGCCCCTAACCAGTACTCCCTGGCAGACCCAGAGCATATCTCGTGCCACAAGTTTAATTTGTTGAATAATAAAGGATTTTTTCCGATCGATCGGTTGGGTGCGGTACGCCCTCAGGCGACCGTAAGGAATCTCGACGGGGCCCCCGCCGGCCGCCCGGACCAGGGATTTTTTCATTTTAAATCGGCGCAACTGCAGATCAGCGGGCCGATTCGAGGCCGCACCGGGCAAGGCCTTGCCCGGTCTCGATTTCCCCGCCCCGACGGCGAATCGGCGGCGTTTGTCACGGATGTGTAAAATAATTCGACAGTGCCGGGCCTAGGCCGCTGGTCGCGCTCGGGTTTCGTGTTGGGGCGCCGGGTGCGACCTCTTGACTGCCGGGGAACGGTCTGCCAACCGATATGATCCCATTCGATGGGATCAGGGCCGATTTGGGGAGTTCGACGCCATGTCCTCGCCACCGCCTACCACGCGCCGCCTTGCCGTCCTCGGGCTCGCCACCATGCTGGCCTCGTCCTTGTGGTCATTGCTCGTGCCCTCGGCCGAGGCCGCGACCATCATCGACGAATGGGCGACCGTCCAGCCGCCGGCGGTGCCGGCCTTGAAGCCGGCAACGGTCGACCCGAAGACGACGGCGCTGCTCGTGCTCGACATCGTGCCCCAGACCTGCAATGCCGAGCGGCGGCCGCGCTGCCTCGCAACCCTGCCGGCGATCCACGGCCTGCTCGAGCGCGCGCGCCGTGCCGGCATGATGGTTGGTTACAGCCTGGTCCCGGGCAGCACGGCCGCCGCCGTCCTGAAGGAGGCGGCGCCGGTCGGCGGCGAGCCTACGGTCACGTCGAGCGCCGACAAGTTCCTCGGCACCGACCTGGAAGCGCGCCTCAGGGCGCGCGGCATCAAGACCGTGATCACGGTCGGCGTCGCTGCCCAGGGCGCGGTGCTGCTCACGGCGGAGGAGGCGGCGCTGCGCGGCTTCGAGGTCGTGGTCCCGGTCGACGGGGTCTCGTCCGATTCGCCCTATGCCGAGCAATACCTGGCCTGGCACATGCTGAACGCGCCGGGGGTCGCCGGGCACGTGGTCCTGACCCGGACCGACCTCGTGCAGTTCTGAGCCGGTCCCGTCCTGAGGGGGCTTACGCTGTCGGCGCGACGTCGCGGAAATAGGGCTCGACCACGCCCTTGAGCTTGATGGTCATCGGCTGGCCGCGGCGGTTCAGCGTGCGGCCGACCGCGACGCGGATCCAGCCCTCGCTCACGCAATATTCCTCGACGGTCGTCTTCTCGGCACCGTCGAAGCGGATGCCGACGCCGCGCGCCAGCGCGGCCTCGTCGAAATGGGGGCTCTTCGGGTCGGTCGACAGCCGGTCGGGCGGGACATCGCTCATGGGATCGGGTCTTGCATGGTGAGGGTGGACGGGTGGTGATAGCCGCCTGCGCGCGAAATGCCAAGCCAGCGGTAAGGCTCCGCGAGCGTCAGCGCCAACCGCGGCGTCACGGCTTGAACGCGACTTCGGACAAGGGCAGGGCGGTCGTGTGCTTCAGCCGCTCCATGGCGAAGCTCGAGCTCACGTCCTGCAGGCTCGCGACGCGGATCAGCTTGCGATAGACCCGGTCGTAGTGCGCGATGTCGGACACGATGATCTTTAGAAGATAGTCGACATCGCCGCTCATGCGATAGACCTCGACGATCTCGGGGATCGTGGCGACGCCCTTGGCGAAGCTCTCGAGCCATTCCTCGCTGTGCTGGCTGGTGCGGATGCTGACGAACACCGTGCTGCCGAGGCCGAGCCTGGCGGCATCGAGCAATGCCACGCGGCTCTTGATCACCCCTTGCTCCTCGAGCGCCTTGACGCGGCGCCAGCAGGCGTTGCTCGACAGGCCGACGGCCTCCGCCAGTTCGGCGATCGTGACGTCGGCGTCGGTCTGGAGCCGGGCCAGGATGCGTGCATCCGCCCGGTCGAAATCTACCATGGGTGTCGCTCGATGTGGGATGAAGTCACATCATCATAGAATAGCCTGGGAGATTTTCCACCGATCGCGCAGTGCCATCGATCACATGGCAATGGGGCGGAGTGTCACGCCTTGGTCCGGTGCGGTGACCAGGAAATGGTTGCGCGGAACCCGGTTCCAGCGCTGGCCATCGCCGTCGAGCGGTTCCGACACGATAATGACGGCGCCGTCATCCTCGCGCCAATAGAGGCTGGGCGGCCGGTCGTCGCTGGCGTAGCGCACGGCGACGATGCGCCGGCCGTCGCTCAAGGCCGCGGTGAAGCGCAGCGGCTCGTCGATGCTGGCACCCAAGCGCTCGGCCTCGATGTCGGCGAGCATGGCGCGGATCGCTGCCGCCGGATCGGCGTCGGGATCATGGCGGAACAGCAGGTAGAACGCGGTCTCGCTGTCGGTCGTGCCGGCGCGCAGCGGGTAGAGCGCGTCGGGGATCTTGGCCTCGAGCCGGCGCCGGAGCCGGGCATAGCCGCCGATCTGGCCGTTGTGCATGAACAGCCATTTGTCGTGCGCGAACGGGTGGCAATTGCTGCGTGCCGTGTCGGTGCCGGTCGAGGCGCGGACATGGGCGAAGAACAGCCGGGCGCGCAGCTGGCGTGCGAGCGAGCGCAGGTTCCGGTCGTTCCAGGCCGGCAGCGCCTCGCGATAGAGGCCCGGGTCGGGATGATCGCCGTACCAGCCGAGCCCGAACCCGTCGCCCTGCGTGGTCGAGATCGACTTGCGCGCCGCCAGCGCCTGCTGGACCAGGGAATATTGCGGCTCGTAGAGCAGCCGGTCGAAATAGGTCTCGGGGCCTAGATAGGAGAGCCAGCGGCACATGAGGGGCGTCTGGTGGTGAAGGTGCGGCGGCGGTGGCTCAGGAGCGCGCCGCCCCCGCGACCGCGCCGCGATGGCGCGCCGTCACCATCCGCTCGTGCAGATGGCGCACCGCTTTGCTGCCGGTCTTGGTGAAGGCGCCGGGGATGAGCGCATGGACGAGGCAGGCGAGCCCGGCGAGCAGCATGGTCACGCCGAAATAGCCTGCGACCTGCATATGCTCGAAATAGGTCTCGTCGACCGTGCGCGGATGATCGAGGAACAGCTTGTCGAACATGGGCGGGCTCTCGGGGTGCTTCGTTGCTGGACGGCACCATTCTATGGCGGATTTCCTGCCATAAGTTCCCAAACTGTGGCGGTTTATCGAGTAGAACTGGGAAATTTTACCGTTATGTGGTGATATGTCGAAAAATTTTCACTCTTCGATCGCCTTCTTCTCTAATCGTCATGGCCGGGCATGACGGAGGAGAGGCGGCGGCAAGAGTCCCGCCGTCCCGACGTCGCCCACTCAATGCGGGTCGAGCCGGACCGGCTTCGAATAGTAGAAGTTCAGGATGTTGATCTCGAGCCCGTGGACATAGGGCTTGATCAGCCGCTTGATCGAATAGCTGTAGATCGGCACCAGCGGCTGGTCGCGCAGCACCAGCCGCTCCGCCGCTTCGAGCAGCTTCATGCGCTCGGGCGCGTCGACGGTCCCCTGGGCCTGGTGGACGAGATCGTCATATTCAGGGTTGGCATAGCCCGGGTCATTGAGGCCGGCGCTCGACAGCAGCAGCTCGGCGAAATTGTTGGGGTCCGGGTAGTCCGCGGTCCAGCCGTCGCGGAACAGCTGGGTCTCGCGCTTCTCCTTGCGCGCCTCGACGAACACCTTGAATTCCTGGTTCACCAGGCTGACCCGGATGCCGAGCGCCTGCTTCAGCATGGCTGCCACCGCGATCATGATCTTCTTGTGGTTCTCGTTCGTGTTGTAGCGCAGCTCGATCTCGAGCGGCCGGTCCGGGCCGTAGCCGGCTTCGGCATAGAGCTGGCGCGCCCGCGCGATGCGTGCCGCCATTGGCTCGTCCTTCCAGGGAAAGCTCTGGTTCTCATAGCCGTCGAGCCCGGGCGGGACCCAGCCGTAGGATGCGGTCTCGCCGGTCCGGGTGATCTTGCCGACGATCGCCTCGCGGTCGATTGCGAGGTTGATCGCCTCGCGCAGCTTCAGATTGTCCTTGAACGGCGGCCGGGTCAGGTTGAAGCCCAGGTAATAGGTGCCGAGGTACGGCAGGATGTGCAGGTCGGGCGCAAGCTCGGCGCGTATCAGGTCGATCTGGTCGGACGGCACGTCGTAAGTCATGTCGAGCTCGCCCGCCCGATAGCGCTTCAGCTCCTCATTCTGGTTCTCGATCGGCAGGTATTCGACCCGGTCGAGTGTCACGGCGCCCGCGTCCCAGTAACGCGAGCTGCGCCGGAGCACGATGCGCGACTGCGGCGTCCATTCGGCGAGCTCGAAGGCGCCGTTCGAGACCAGGTTGCCGGGCCGCGAATATTGCCGGCCGAACTTCTCGACCGCGGGCCGGTAGGCCGGGCTGAAGGCGGGCATGCCGATGAGCTTCAGGAAGAAGCCGGTCGGTGCCTTGAGCCGGACCTCGAGGGTGCGGTCGTCGAGCGCGCGCACGCCCAGGCTCTGGGGGTCGGCCCTGCCGGTCACGATCTCCTGGGCATTCAGGATCGGATAGAACGGAAAGGCGTATTTCGAGCCGGTCCCGGGATCGACCGCGCGGCGCCAGCTCCAGGCGAAATCCTCGGCGGTCAAGGGCGCGCCGTTCGACCAGGTGAGACCGGGCCTGAGCGTGAAGCGATAGGTCATGCCGTCGGGGCTCACGGTCCAGCGCTCGGCCTCACCCGGCAGCGCCTCGCCTTTGGGGCCGATCACGACCAGCCCTTCGAACAGGTCGTGCAGGATCTGCAGGTCCGGCTCGAGGTCGCACAGCGCCGGGTCGAGCGTCGCCGGCTCCGACCCGTTGCCGAGGCGCAGCACCTGGTCAGCGCGGGCCGGAATCGTGAGCAACGCCAGGATCGTGAGCAACAGCAGAAAACCGCGCGGCACCATCGATCCCCCCGTTCGACCTGCAAGCGGCAGGAGAGTGGCAGAGATCGGGGCAGGGCGGAAGGCGCCAACCCTCGCCCACGCGAGCGGGCAAGGGCATATCTACCCCCGCCGCGCGAACTCGATGAAGGCGCGCAGCGCCGCGGACAGTTGGCGGCGGCTCGGGTAATAGAGGAAGAAGCCCGGGTAGGCGGGACACCAGTCCTCGAGCACCCGCACGAGGCGCCTATCGGCGAGGAAGGGCTCGGCAATGCCCTCGAACACATAGGCGACGCCGGCGCCGGCCAGGGCGGCGTCGATCGTCATGTCCCAGTCGGCGAGCATCAGCGGGCCCTCGACCTCGATCTCGATGGGCGTGCCGTCTCGCTCGAACTCCCAGCGATAGGGGGCGCCGCTCGGAAAGCGGTAGCGGATGCAGGGCAGGCCCAAGAGGTCCTGCGGCACCCGGGGTAGCGGGTGCTGTTCGAAAAACGCGGGGGTGGCGACGACGGCCGAGCGCTGGCGCGGCCCGATCGCGGTCGCAATCATGTCGCCGGCGATGATCTCGCCGAAGCGCACGCCGGCATCGAAGCCTTCCGATACCACGTCGACCAGCGCGTCGTCGATCGTCAGCTCGACCCGCACGCCCGGATAGGTCGCGAGGAACCGGGCCACGATCGGCAGCAGCACCAGCCGGGCGGCCGATTTCGCCGCATTGATGCGCAAGGTGCCGACCGGCGCGTCGCGAAAGGCATTCAGATCTTCGATCGCCGCGCCGATGTCGAGAAAGGCCGGCTTGATCCGGTCGTAAAGCCGCTGGCCCGCATCGCCGACTACGCCCCGACCGTCGGCGCCATGCGGGAATTCTCGACCGGCGCCAACCATGCCCAGCCGGGCGACCCGGCCCGGCTCGCGACCGCGATCCTGGCGCTCGTCGACGCCACCGAGCCGCCGCTCCGCTTGCCGCTCGGTAGCGACACGGTCGCCCGGATCGAGGAAAAGAACCGCTTCGTCGCGGCCGAGCTCGAAGCCTGGCGGACGCTGGCACTCTCGACCAACTTTCCCGCCTGAACGCCTAAGGAAGCCCTCGCCCGCAGGAGCGGGCGAGGGGGCCTGATTTAGCGCGGCCGGTGCATGTCGAACCGGGTCTCCGGGCCGATCTCGGCATAGGCGCTGGGGCCGCCGGCGCGCAGGATGATGCCGGCGCCGAACGTGTCGAAGATGCCGTCTTTCAGGAGATGCTTCGCGATGTGCACGGCCACGACTTCGCCGAGCGTCAGCCAGGCCTGGGTCGCCTCGCCCTTGTGGTTCTTGAGCTGCAGGATCTCGACGACCTTGCACTCGAAATTGACCGGGCTCTCGGCGACGCGCGGCACGTTGACGAGCCGGGAGGGCACCGGGGTCAGGCCGGCGAGCTCGAACTCGTTCATGCCATAGGGCACGGCGGCGCAGCTCTGGTTCATCCGCTCGGCCAGCTCGCGGGTGGTCAGGTTCCACACGAACTCGCCTGTTTCCTGCACGTTGCGCAGCGAATCCTTGGGGCTCGTGCTGGAGAACCCGATGATCGGCGGGGTGTAGTTGAAGCCGTTGAAGAAGCTGTAGGGCGCCAGGTTGACCGTGCCGTCGGCGCCGCGCGTCGAGACCCAGCCGATCGGCCGCGGCCCGACGATCGAGTTGAACGGGTCGTGCGGCAGGCCGTGGCCCTTGGACGGTTCATAATAGTGGCGGTCGGCGTCGTCGATCATGAGCGGCACTTCCGGAAGACGTCTCGGCAAGGTGCCTCACATGGCGCACGTTTCTTGTCTTTGCAAGTAAACCGCCGTCACGGCGCACCCGCGAAAACGTCGAGGATGACGTCGGCAGCGACGATGCCCCGGTTGCGGGCACCCAGCAGCAGGCGCGACAGCGCGGGCCGGCCGATCAGCCCTTGCCCGCCTCTATGAGCCTGAGCCGGCCGAACAACCCGGCCGGTGCGCTGGCCGTGACCCGGAGCCCGGTTTCCGCGAGGAAGCGGTCGAGCGGGAAATAGGGCTCGAACCCGAGCGAGCCCGCGAAGCGGCTGAGCTGCCGGTCGAGCCGGGCCGAGAGCCCGGCCGGCGTCGAGAAATGGTTCACCAGCATGATGCGGCCCTGGGGCCGGCAGACCCGACCGATTTCCGCGCCGAACCGGCCCAGGTCCTGCACCGTGGAGGCGACGAAGAGCGCCACCACCAGATCGAAACTGTCGTCGGCAAAGGCCATGGCCTCGGCCGACATCAGCTGGAATTGGCAGCGCTCGGCAAGGCCGCAGCGCCGGGCCCGCGCCTCAGCCTTGGCCAGCATTTCGGCCGAGACGTCGATGCCGACGAGCCGGACATCCGGCCGGTAGTAGGGCAGCGACAGGCCGGTGCCGACACCGATCTCCAGCACCCGCTGCCCCGGCCGGTCGTTCGCCGCCCGGATCGCCCGCCGGCGCGCGCGCTGCAGCAGCGGCCCGAACAGCAAGTCATAGGTCGGGGCATAGCCGCGATAGGCTTCGCGCGCTTCGGCGAGGGTGATCATGGCGGACCGCCAAGCAAAGTTGAATGCCCGTGCCGATTATAAACCTTTTGCGGACAAAGGGGTTCCGGCCTGTGAGCGTGCGCCGGCCGGTGGCGGCCTCGATGCTATCTGAGCGCCAGCACCCGCTCCGGCGCGATGGTCGCGACCGCGCTCTTGAGGTCGTCGAACGAGCCGACCGTGCCCTCGGCACCGATCATGAACCGGTCGTCGATCAGCACGCTGTATTTGCCGGCATGGGACTGTCGGTCGTACTGCTGGACCGTCAGCTGGCCATTGACGCGCGCGACCTTGTCGAAGCCGGTTGCCGTCTCATGGTCGCTTTCGATGCCGAACACGCCGGCCAGGCTCGCGAGCGAGCCGGCGGCGGCGAGGTCGGTCACGCTCAGCTTCAGCGTATTGCTGCCGCTCTGGTAGGTCGCCTCGGCCCCGGCGCCACCGAACGCCGTGCCGCTCGAGAGCTCGGTGCGCGAGAAGCCACCCGGCAGGCTCGCCGGCAGCAACGCCTTGAGGCTGTCGGTCGAGACAGCCTTGACCGGCGGCGCACCGGCGTCGGTGCTCTTGTTGCCGGACTGGCTCGGATCGATCTGCTTGGCGACGGCGCCCAGCTGATTGACCGCCGACTGCAGCTTGCCCATGTCGAGGTGCGCGCCGTTGGGCAGATCGATCGTCCCGGCACTGCCGGCGCTGCCCTGGGTGGCGGTGGCCGCCCGCTCGGGCGGCACGGAGGCGCCGAAGCCGGCGAGCCGACCGCCGATGAAGCCCAGGACCAGATAGAGCACGACGGCGACGACAATGACCGTCGCGGTATATCCGAGCGCCTTCGCTTCCGGCGCCTTCATCAGGCGCGGCAGGCCCAGGTAAAGCAGATAGAGGCTGTAGAGCCCGAGAATGCCCAGTACGCCGAGCCATGGCAGCAGTGAAAAAATGCCCGCGACCCAGGCGGCTGTCGAGGAATAGGCCGCGACCTTGAAGGCTTGCACCCGGTTGCTCTGGCCGCCGAAGCGCGGGGCGAGCACGTCGATCACCAGCGCCAGGACGAACACGCCGGCGAGCGCCAGGACATATTGCAGGATGGCGGTGGAGAGCGCGCTGCCGACCGACGGCCGATAGCTGAACCCGGCAAAGCCGTAGCCGAACACGATGCCGTGGATGGCGCTGCACACCGGGCGGATGGCGGCGAGGATGAGGATATAGCCGGTATAGAGGCCCCCGATCGTGGCGGGCTCCGCCTCGATCTTCGGCCACTCGGTCAAGGGCGAGAGCAGGATCGCCTTGATGCGGGCGACGATCCCGGCGAAGGCTGCCGGAGGATGATCCAGAACCGTCATTTTCGATCCCCCTTATTGGGCGTACGGGGCAAATCCCGAGGCACATGAGAGGGGCGTCAGTATACGCCGGTAGTGTCTCGCGGTGTTGTGACCCGAGTCACAGTCTATGGAAATGCGCCTTTGCCATGCTGCGATGCCGTGTTGATGACATGGGCGAACTCAATCGCAGATCGATTCATTTATCTATAACAATCGAATTACTGCGGTTCCGCTAGGATGCCTCGCCCGCCCGCACGTCGTCGTTGTGCCGCGGCCTCGCGCCGCGCTCAAGCATCACCACGCCATCGCAAGAGGGAGGCAGCATGACCCCGCATCAGCAAGCATCGCATCAACGGTTCCGACCGGGTGCCGTCCGGACCAGGCCGAAGCCTGGGCATTCCCAGGCTCATCCGGGGGTGCAGCCGCTCGATCCGGTGACCCATCGCAACACCAGCTTTCAGCCGCTGCCGCGGGCCCTCGGCCTGCCGCCCTACCACTACGATCTCTCCGACCATTTCCCGGACATCGCGCAATCGATCACCGCTGCCAAGCAGCAGGTATTCCACGTCGTCGGCGACACGGGCGGCATCAAGGACGCGGAATATCAGGGCAACGTCGCGGCCCTGATGGTGCAGCACCTGGCGGACGCCGGCGATGCCAAGCCGCAGTTCTGCTACCACGTCGGCGACGTGGTCTATTTCACCGGCGCCAAGAGCGAATATTACGCGCAGTTCTACGAGCCCTACGCGCATTACGAGGCGCCGATCTTCTCGATCCCGGGCAACCACGACGGCGAGGTCGACGATCCCTCGGCGCAGACCTCGCTCGACGGCTGGGTGCAGTACTTCATGCAGGCCAACCCGGACGTCGACCCGATCTCCAAGGATGCGCCGCGTGTGCAGCTGAGCCTGCCCAACGTCTATTGGACGTTCGTGACGCCGTTCGCGACCTTCATCGGCATGTATACCAACGTGCCGGAGCACGGCTCGATCGATTCGACGCAGCAGCAGTGGCTGACCAACGAGTTCGCGACCGCGCCGGACGACCGGGCACTGATCCTGGCGCTGCATCACCCGATCTACTCGTTCGACACGTATCACAGCGGCAGCTCCAAGATGGCGGACGCGCTCGAGAACGCGATCCGCGACACCGGCCGGGTGCCGAACATGGTGCTGACGGGCCATGTGCATAATTACCAGCTGATCGAGCACGAGATCATCTCGGGCACGCCGACACCGTTCCTGGTCGTCGGCAACGGCGGCTACCACAATTTGCACCAGCTGAGCGCCGCGCCCGGCGACAGCGCGGTGGACACGGGCGCCGTGCTGAAGGACGCGGAAGAAATCTGGGGCTTCCTCACCCTGACGATCGACAGCGAGTCGATCTCCGGCGTGCCGATCTTTGTCGATCGCGACAAGAACGTTACCGAGGGCAAGCCGTTCAAATACACGGCCAAGCCGCTGAAGCTTGCCGATCCGAAGTCGGTGCCGACGCTCTGAGCTCAGGCGGAACGGGGCGGGGTGCTGAGCCCCGACCCGTTCCTCACCACACCCGGCAGCTCTTGGCCGGCGCCATCGGCGTGCCGGGCCTGCACGAGAAGGCGTGTGCGAATTCCGGCATGTTCGCGACCACGCCGTTGACGCGGAAGGACGCGGTCGAATGCGGGTCGGTCAGCGCCTGCAGCCGGGCGGACGCCGGCGTCTGGTTCGTGCACCAGCTCTGGGCATAGGCGAGGAAGAAGCGCTGGTCCGGTGTGTAGCCGTCTATCTTCTGGGGCGTATGCGAATTCCGGTCCGGGGCGGCGAGCGCCTTGCGGAGCGCCATCAGGGCCAGCCGCGTGCCGCCGTTGTCGGCGGTGTTCTCGCCCAAGGTCAGATGGCCGTCGAGCTTGACGCCCGGCAGCGGGCTGAAGCCGGCATATTCGCGCGCGATGCATTCCGAGCGTGCGTGGTAGTTCGCTGCGTCCTTCTTCGTCCACCAGTTGGCGAGATTGCCATCGGCATCGAACAGGCGGCCGGAATCGTCGAAGCCGTGGGTCATCTCGTGGCCGATCGTGGCGCCGATCGCGCCGTAGTTGATCGCGTCGTCCCAATGGGCGTCGAAATTCGGCGGCTGCAGGATGCCGGCCGGGAAATTGATGTCGTTGCGCTGGTCGTCGTAGTACGCGTTGACCGTCGGCGGCGACATGTACCATTCGTCCTTGTCGACCGGCTTGTCGATCTTGGCGAGCTGCCGGCGGAACTCGAACGTGGCACCGCGGAAACGGTTGCCGAGCGCATCGTCGCGCTGGATCTCGAGTGCCGAATAGTCGCGCCACTTGTCCGGATAGCCGATTTTCTCGGCCATGACCTCGAGCTTGTGCAGTGCTTTCTGTTTGGTCTCCGCGCCCATCCAGCCGAGGCCGGCGATGTCCTGGGCGAAGGCCGCCTTCAGATTCTTGACCAGCGCCAGGATGCGCGCCTTGCCCTCGGCGCCGAACGCATCCTCGACATAGATCCGGCCCAGGTCTTCGCCGAGATCGCCGTCGGTGAAGCCGACGCAGCGCTTCCAGCGCGGGCGCAGCTCCTTGGCACCGGTGAGCGTGCGGCCATAGAAATCAAAGCTTTCCTCGACGAAGCGCGCCGGCAGCATGTCGGCGGCATGGGCGAGGAGATGGGCTCGCAAATAGGTCTTCACGTCCTCGACGGGCGTCGTGACCAGCAGCCGCTCGACCGCGGCGAGGAAATCCGGTGCTGCGACATTGAGCGCGTCGAAATCCGGGGAGCCGACACCCAAGAGGTAAGCCGCCCAGTCGAAGTCGGGGACGAGCCGGTCGAGCTCGCTGCGCGGGCCCTTGTGATAGACGGCGCTCGGGTCGCGCCGGCGGACGGTCGAGAGCGAGGCGCGGGCGAGCGCCGTCTCGAACGCCATCACCGTGTCGGCGTCCCGCGCGGCCTGAGCCGCGGGCTCGCCCAGGAGCTCGAACAGCCGCTCGACATGGGCGACGTAGGCGGCGCGCGTCTGGTCCGCTTCCTTGCCCTTCTTCAGGTAATAGTCCCGATCGGGCAGACCGAGACCGGCCTGGTCGACCTCGGCGATGACCTTGGTCGCGTCGCGGAAATCCTGGTCGGAGCCGAAGCTGAACAGCACGTCGGTGCCGATCAGGTGCAGGTGTGCTACGAGCGGCGCCAGGTCACGGCGCTCGGTCACCGCCGCGATGCCGTCGAGTTCGGGCCGGAGCGGCTCGATGCCCTTGGCCTCGATGGCGCTCTCGTCCATGCAGGCGGCCCAATAGTCGCCGATGCGCTTGGTCGCGGGCGTGGGATCGGCGGCGGCCCGCTCGAGGATCGCCTTGAGCTTCGCCCGGTTGCTCTCGACCAGCTGGGAATCGGCGTCCCAACTGGTCTGATCCGGCGGAATCGGGTTGGCCTTGAGCCAGCCGTTGCAGGCATGGGCGTAGAAATCCTGGCACGGCGAGACGGCCGGATCGATGGCGCCCACCATGAGCCCGTCCTCGGCCGTGGGCACCACGGCCTGGGCCGACGCGGCGGTCGAAACGCTGGCGAGGATCAGGGCGGGCAGGAGCAGGGAACGACGCAAGCGGGGCTTTCTATGAAGGTGACGAAGCGTGGTAGGCTTTGCCGCCCGATAATACAAACCGTCATCCCCGCGGAGGCGGGGATAGTTGGGGAGTCTCACGCCGCCCCCAGATAGGCGGCGATCACTTCCGGGTTGTTGGCGATCTCGGCGGCTGGCCCGTGCAGCTTGATGCGGCCGGTCTCGAGGACGTAGGCGTGGTCGGCGACCTCGAGGGCGGCCTGGGCGTTCTGCTCGACCAGGAGAATGGTCCGTCGTTCGGCCTTCAAGGCACGGATGATCTGGAAGATCTCCTCGATGAACAGCGGCGCCAGGCCCATCGACGGCTCGTCGAGCAGCAGCAGCTTCGGGTCCGCCATCAGCGCGCGACCCATCGCCAGCATCTGCTGCTCGCCGCCGGACAAGAGGCCGGCCAGCTGCTGCAGCCGCTCGCCCAATCGCGGGAACCGGTCGAGCACGCCCTGGCGGCGGCGCTGAATCTCGGCCGCGTCGGCGACCAGATAGGCGCCCATGCGCAGGTTCTCGTCGATCGTCATGTTCGCGAAGACCTGGCGGCCCTCCGGCACCTGGACGATGCCGGCGCGCGCGATCTTGTAGGCGGACTGCCCGGCCATCTCGGCACCGGCGAACTTGACCGAGCCCGAGCGCGCCCTCAGAAGGCCGGAAAGGCCGCGCAGCGTCGTGGTCTTGCCGGCGCCGTTGGCGCCGATCAGCGAGACCACGGCACCGTCGGCGACGTCGAGGTCGATGCCCTTGACCGCATCGGTCCGCCCGTAGCCCAGCGTCAGGCCGCGGACCTCCAGCACAGAGCCGGGCGACCCGCTCATGCCTCGCTCCCTTTCAGCTTCTCGGCCACCTTGGCACCCAGATAGGCCTCGATTACGGCCGGGTCCTCGCGCACCTCGCGCGGGCTGCCTTCGGCGATCTTGCGGCCGAAGTTCAGCACGGTAATGCGGTCGCACAGGCTCATGACGAAATGCATGTCGTGCTCGACCAGCAGCAAGGTCAGCCCGTCCTGCTTCAGGCGGTTCAGCAAACCAACCAGTGCCTGGGTCTCGGTTGGGTTCATGCCGGCCGCGGGCTCGTCGAGCAGCAGGAGCTTCGGGCCGGAGGCGAGCGCGCGGGCGATCTCAAGCCGGCGCTGGTCACCATAGGGCAGGTCGCCGGCACGCCGGTCGGCGGCGTCCGTGAGGCCGACGAAGGCCAAGAGCTCGTCCGCTCGCGCCTTGGCCTGGCGCTCCTCGGGCCGGAACCGGCCGAAGCGGGCGAGGATCTCCGGGATCGAGGCCGCGAGCCGTGCATGCATGCCCGTCATCACGTTCTCGCGCACAGTCATTTCCTGGAACATGCGGATGTTCTGGAACGTGCGCGACAGGCCGGCGCGGGTGCGCTTCCAGCTCGGCAGGCCGTCGAGCGATGCACCGGCGAGCCTGACCGTGCCGCCGCTCGGCGGGATCAGGCCGGAGACGAGGTTGAAGCAGGTCGTCTTGCCGGCGCCGTTCGGGCCGATGAGCCCGTGCACCGTGCCGGGCTCGACCGTGAAGTTGACGTGGTCGACCGCGACGAGCCCGCGGAAGCGCACAGTCAGGTCCTGGACCTCGAGCAGGGGGGACGCCATGCCGCTCACCCGATCCGCCCGATGCGCCAGACGAGCAGCCCGCGCGGCATGAACAGCACGGCGACGACGATGATGAAGCCGTTCACCACCAGCTTGAAGTCGTGAAGGGCGGTCAAGAGCTCCGGCAGCACGGTCAGGATGACGGCACCCAGCACCGGCCCGAACGGCGAGCCGATGCCGCCCAGGAGCGCGAACGACAGGATCGTCACTGCCTGGTCGAAGCCGTAGTCGTTCGGGCCGATGAAGCTGTTGGCATGCGCGTTCAGGGCGCCGGCGAGGCCGGCCAGCATGGCCGAGACGACGAGCGCGCCCAGCTTCATGGCCGGCAGGTTGACGCCCATGACGCCGGCCGCGACCTCGTCCTCGCGCATCGCCTCCATGGCGCGGCCGAGCTTCGAGCGCGCGACCAGCACAGCGCCGAGCAGCGCCAGCGCCAGGATGCCGTAGATCAGCCCGAAGCTCGTCTTGTTCGGAATGCCCGAAAGGCCGAGGGCGCCGCCGGTGAGCTCCGACGCATTGCAGAAGATGCGCAGGATCTCGCCGAGCCCGATCGTCGCCAGCGCCAGATAGACGCCGGTGAGCTTCAAGGTCGGGCCGCCGATCACGAGGGCCGCCAGCGCCGGCACCGCCATGGCGGCCATAAGCACGGCCCAGAACGGCCAGCCGGCGTCGAGCGTCAGCAGGGTCGAGACATAGGCGCCGATGCCCATGAACGCGGCCTGGCCCAGGGACAATTGGCCGATCGCGAGCACTGTGTACATGGAGAGCGCCAGGAGCCCGTTCACGCCGACGGCGAAGATCAGGGCCTGGTACGAGAAGAAGAAACTGTCGAGCGCGGCGGACATGGGTTTCCTCGCGGGCGGGCGTCAGGCGCGCTTGACCGGGGCGCGGCCGAACAGGCCGACCGGGCGGAACCAGAGGGTGGCGACCAGCAGGAGGAAGCCGGCCGCATCCTTGACGGCAGAGGAGATGAAGCCGGCGGTCAGCACCTCGAGGATGCCGATGACCAGGCCCGCGACGAGCGCGCCCTTGATGTCGCCGAGCCCGCCGATGATGATCACGGCGAAGCCCTTCAGCATCATGCTCTCGCCCATGTAAGGCTGGATCGCGTTGAAATTGAGCCCGATCAGCACCCCGGCCGTGCTGCCGAGAGCCGCCGAGATGAACGAGACCATGCGCACCACCGCGTCGGTATTGACGCCCATGAGCTGGGCTGCCTCGCCGTTCTCGGCGAGCGCCCGCATGGAGAGGCCGAAGCGCGTGCCGCGGATGAGGCTCAGGAGCGCCACCACGATCAGCACGGTGGTGACGATGATCAGGATCTGCGACAGCGTCACGCGCACGCCGCCGATGGTATAGGCGGCATGACTGATGACGGCGGGCGGCAGGCGCCGGATGTCGGTGCCGAAGCTTGCGGTCGCGAGCGAATAGAGCAGGAGCGTCGCACCCAGCGTCACCATCAGCGAGGCGAGCTCCGGCGCCTTCTTGCGCCGGAGCGGCGTGAGCAACGCCGCATCGAACAGGATGGCGATGAGGCCGGTCAGGATCGCCGCCCCCGGCAGCGCCAGCCAGATCGACAGGCCCAAAAGCTTCGTGCCGTAGAGCGCCAGGAACGCGCCCGTGGTGAAATAGAAGCCGTAGGTCAGGTTGATCACGCCGAGCACGCCGAACATCAGCGTGAAGCCGAGGGCGAACAGCGCGTAGGTCGAGCCTAGAACGAGGCCGTTCAGGAGCTGCTGCGGAAGCTGCTGGAGGATCTGGGCGAGCATTGTCTCGAAGGTGCCAAGCCGGACTGGCGGCAGGCGGACAAGAAGATCCGCCGGCCGTTCAGACTGTTACTTCAGGATCTGGAACTTGCCGCCCTTCATCTCGAGCACCACGACGCCCGACGCATCGGCCGGATCGCGGTTCTCGGTGAAGGAGAACGGGCCCATGACGCCCGTGTACTTGGCCGCCTGCAGCGCCGTCTTGATCTTCTCCGGATCGGCGGCACCCGCCTTGTCGATGGCGTTCGCGACGATGTGCAGCGTGTCGTAGGCCTGGGCCGCGAACTGGTCCGGATCATCCTTGTACTTGGCGCGATAGGCGGCCACGAACTTGGTGTTGGCCGGATCGTCCTTGCCGATGAACCAGGGGCTGCCGACCATCGTGCCGTCGGCCGCTTCGCCCGCGATGTCGCCCAGCTTCGGCGAGTTGAAGCCGTTGCCGCCGATGAAGCGGACCTTCTCGTCGAAGCCCAGCGAGCGCGCGTCCAAGAGGATGCCCGAGGCCGGCTCGACGAGCGCCGAGACCACGACCGCGTCGGGATTCAGGCTCTTGATCTTGGTGAGCTGGGCAGAGAAATCGCTGTCCTTCGTGCCGAAGGTCTCGGTCGTCAGCGTCTGGATGCCGAGCTTCTCGAGCGTCGCCTTGAACACGTCATAGCCCGACTTCGAGAAGGCGTCGTCGTTGGCATACATGACCGCGACCTTCTTGATGCCGAACTTGGCCTGGGCGGTCTTCAGGGTCACGGGGATGACGTCGGCCTCAGGCAGCGAGGTGCGGAAGACATAGGGGCCGATCGCCGTGATGCCGTTCGCGGTCGTCGACGTGCCGACGATCGGAATCTTCTGCTCGTTCGCGACTGGGCCGGCGGCGAACATCTCGTTCGACAGCGTCGGGCCGAGGAGCAGCGGCACCTTGCTGATGCCGATCAGCTTGCGCGCGGCATTGACCGCCTGGTCCTTGTTGCCGGCCGAGTCCTCGTACTGGATGACGAGCTTCTTGCCGCCCAGGACGCCGGTCTTGTTGACCTCGTCCAGCGCCAGGTCGAAGCCGTTCTTGATCGCGACGCCATAGCGGCTGTTCGGCCCGGTCAGGATCTCGATCGCGCCGATGGTGACGTCCTCGGCCTTGGCGGGCGCGGTCCAGATTGCGCCGGCCGTGGCGAGCGGCAGCAGAGCCAAGGCAGCGAGTGTCGTTTTTCTCATCGGCTTTCCCCCTAATCGCAAATTGCGTCTCGACCATCATCCCCGGGCGGCTGCCTTGGCCGGCAGCCCTCGTTCGGCCGCGCACCTTAGCCGAGCGATCGCGTGGCGGCAAACAAGGATGCGCAGGAAGCAATCGAGTGGCGATTTCTCCTCATACCAAAGTTCCGGCTGCCCCTTGGCGACCGGCGGTTCCGGCCGATACGATTGAGCGGGTAGCCGCCAAACGGCGTTATTCCCAGCGACATCATACCGGGAGGATTAGGACAGTGACTGAGAGATTGGCCGGCAAGCGGGCGCTCGTGACGGCGGCGGCCCAGGGCATCGGCCGGGCTTCGGCCCTGGCGTTTGCGCGCGAAGGAGCACGGGTGATCGCGACCGACGTCAACGAGGCAGCACTCGCCGAACTGGCGGGCAAGCCTGGCATCGAGACGCGCCGGCTCGACGTGCGCGACGACCAGGCGATCGCGGCACTCGCCGCCGAGATCGGCACCATCGATATCCTGATGAACGCCGCCGGCTTCGTGCATCACGGCAGCGTCCTCGAATGCTCGGATGCGGACTGGGACTTCAGCTTCGACCTCAACATCAAGAGCATGTACCGCACGATCCGTGCGTTCCTGCCGGGCATGCTGGCTGAGGGCAAGGGCTCGATCGTCAATATCGCGTCCGGCGCCTCGTCGGTACGCGGTATTCCCAATCGCTTCGTCTATGGCACGACCAAGGCGGCCGTGGTGGGCCTGACCAAGGCGGTCGCGGCCGACTTCATCCGCAAGGGCATCCGCTGCAACGCGATCTGCCCCGGCACGATCGCGACCCCGTCGCTCGACGACCGTATTAATGCGTTCGACGACCCGGTCGCGGCCCGCAAGGCCTTCATCGAGCGGCAGCCGATGGGGCGGCTCGGCGAGGCGGAGGAGGTCGCTGCGGCGGCGGTTTATCTCGCCGGCGACGAATCTGCCTTCACGACCGGTACGATTCTGCTGGTGGACGGCGGTTTCGCGTTGTAACTGGCGATACCGAAGAGAGATGTCCGCCGCATCCAGGGGATGGGCGGACGTTTCGGACGAACGACAGGACTATGCCCGAGGAGGCGAAGACCGTGGCCGACCCGAAGATCCTGAATGCCAAGCGCCTTATTCATCCGGTAATCCTGTCCGGCGGCTCGGGGACGCGGCTGTGGCCGATGTCCCGCGCGGCCTATCCGAAGCAGCTGCAGCCGCTCCTGAGCGCCCGCAGCCTGCTGCAGGACTCCGTCGCCCGCGTGCTGCAGGCCGACCTGTTCGCGGCACCGGTGATCCTGGCGAACGAGGAGCATCGCTTCATCATTGCCGAGCAGCTGCGTCAGATCGACGTCAAGCCGCAGACGATCATGCTGGAGCCGATTGCGCGCAACACCGGCCCCGCGGCGGCGGCCGCGGCGCTCTGGATCAGCCAGCGCGATCCCGACGCGCTCATGCTGATCATGCCGTCCGACCATGCGATCGCCGACCACCCGGCCTTCCTGAAGGCGATCGAGACCGGGGCCACGGCGGCCGCGGCCGGCAAGCTCGTGACGTTCGGCATCCATGCCGACCGGCCCGAGACCGGCTATGGCTATATCCGCCGCGGCGGGGCGGTGGGCCAGACCGGCGCCTTCGAGGTCGCGGCCTTCGTCGAGAAGCCGGACCGCGAGCGGGCCGAGCAATATGTCGCCTCGGGCGACTATACCTGGAACAGCGGCATCTTCCTGTTCCCGGTGCAGACGTATCTCGCCGAGTACAAGGCGCGCCTGCCCGAGAGTTACGCCGCGGTCGAGGCGGCGGTGGCGCACGAGAAGGGCGATCTCGACTTCCATCGGCTGGCGGCCCAGGACTTCGCCAAGGCCGAGAACCTGTCGATCGACTATGCGGTCATGGAGCACACGTCGAACGCCGCCGTGGTGCCGGTCGCCATGGGCTGGAACGACGTCGGCGCCTGGGACGCGCTCTGGGACATCTCGCCCAAGGACGAGAACCAGATGGTCCAGATCGGCGACGTGGTCGCGGTCGATTGCCGCGGCTCGTATCTCCGGACCGAGGAGCGGCTGCTCGCCGCGGTCGGCGTCGATGACCTGATCGTGGTCGCGACGGCCGATGCGGTGCTGGTGGCGCCCAAGTCGCGCGCTCAGGACGTGAAGCGGCTCATCGACCGCATGAAGCTCGACAAGCGAGAGGAGCTGACCCACCTGCCGACCGTGCATCGGCCGTGGGGCACCTACCGCTCGATCCATAACGGCGAGCGCGTGCAGGTGAAGCACATCATGGTGAAGCCCGGCGGCAAGCTGTCGCTGCAGATGCACCACCATCGCGCCGAGCATTGGGTCGTCGTCTCGGGCACGGCCAAGATCGTGCGCGGCAACGAGGAGCTGCTGCTGACCGAGAACCAGTCGACCTACATCCCGCTCGGCACCAACCACCGGCTGGAAAACCCCGGCCGCATCCCGCTGCACCTGATCGAGGTGCAGTCGGGCAGCTACCTCGGCGAGGACGACATCGTCCGGTTCGAGGACACTTACGGGCGCGCGTAACGCGGCTGAGCGTAACTCCGGCCGATCGGGCGCCGGCCCTGGATTGCCGTGCAGGCGGGAATCCAGGGTGGCCGCGCGCTCAGGAGCAGTCGACCTTGCCGCCGAGCAGCACCTCGACGCGGCGCTTGAGGCGCTGCAAGGTCCGGTCCTCGAGGCCGAGCTCGGCGAGCGCCTGGGTCGTTTTGAACAGATAGTCCGTGCACGGGCCGAGCCGGCCGACGGCGGTCGCCACGACGCGGACGATCTCGTCCTCGGCGAGCCTTCCGGCATAGCGCGGGTTGGCCGGATCGATCGTGAAGGTAACGGCGTCGACCGGGCCGTCGGCGGTCGTGACCTTGACCCAGCGCGGCTTGTAGGCGCCGCTCAGCATTTCGCGGCGCCAGAGGATGTCCAATTCGCAGGCAACCTGCTCGGCCGCCAGGCGGAACGCCATGCCGGTGCAGGCGCCGCCGCGCTCGAGCGCCAGGACCAGGCCCGGCTGCTCCGGGCTGCCGCGGCCGAGCGGGGTCCACAGGCAGAAGCGCCGGTGCCAGCCGTGGACGCGGCCCTTGCGCTGCTCGGCGAAATGAAAGGCCGGGTTCCAGATGAGCGAGCCGTAGCCGAACAGCCAGAGATCGCCGCTCGGGTCGGCGCTCTTCGGCCGGGCCGCGAGCGTTTCGGCGATCGAGGTCGCGCGCTCCTCGTCGGTCAGCACGCGCATGCCGTGGGCGGAGGCGAGCTTGATGACCGTGCCCGCCTGGATCGTTTCGCGGGTCAGTTCGATCGGCTGGTGCGTGTCGATGGGCTGGTGCGTGGGCGTCAGGTCCATCCTGTTCTCGTCCGACGAGGTGGCGTCGATCGCCACCTTGCAAGAAACGGGCTCGAAAAACATAGGCGGGACCGGGCGGGGGCGCTGCGCATTATGCGGTCTGGCTGACCGGTTCGCTGCGCATGGCGTCCGGCACGTGGCGTGCGAGCGCCGGCATCAGATCGCCGCGGCTGCCCAGCTCGATGCGCTCGAGCCCGAGCCAGCGGGCGGTCTCGACCAGCGCCTGGGCGAGCTCGGGCGCGACGGCGGCGGGGTCTGCATGCCCCTCGACATGGGCGGCCGGCACCTGCAGCACGCGGCTCCCCCGGTCCGCCTTGAGGTCGACGCGCGCCATGAGCTTGTCGCCCAGCAGGAACGGCAGCACGTAATAGCCGAACACGCGCTTCGCCTCGGGCGTATAGATCTCGATGCGATAGCGGAAGTCCCACAGGCGCTCGGTCCGCGAGCGCTCGAACACCAGCGGGTCGAACGGCGACAAGAGCGTGCGGGCCCCGATCCGGCGCGGCAGGCGCGCCGCCGGATCGAGATAGGCCGGCTGGCTCCAGCCCTTGACGGTGACCGGCAGCAGCGCCCCGGCCTCGACCAGCTCGGCGAGCCGCGCCTTGCTGTCCTCGGGCCGGAGCCGGAAATAGTCGCGCAGGTCCGGCTCGGTCGCGATGCCGAGCGCCTTGGCGGAGATCATGAGCAGCTGGCGCTGGGCCTCGGCTATCTCGGGCACGGGGGCCGCGAGCACGGCGCGGGGCAGGACCCGCTCGGTCAGGTCGTAGAGCCGTTCGAAGCCGCGCCGGGTCGCGGTCGTGATCCGCCCGGCCCAGAACAGATATTCGAGCGCCCGCTTGCCGTCGCTCCAGCCCCACCAGCCGCCCGACCCGGTCCGCGGCGCCGCTTCGGCCTCGGCCTCGAGCTCGCCGGCCGAGATGGGGCCGCGGGCGCGCACCTCGTCGTAGATCCGCTCGACATAGTCCGGCCGCTCGCGCGCGATGCGGGCGAGCTCGCCATAGATGCCGCTGCCGCTCGCCGCCCGCGCCATGCGCCAGCGCAGCAGCGGGTAATACTCGACCGGCACGTAGGACGCCTCGTGCGCCCAATATTCGAAGAGATGGCGCCGGCGCCCGGCATAGGCTGCCTGGTGCAGAAGCTCGGTGTCATAGGCGCCGAGGCGCGAGAAGGTCGGCAGGTAGTGCGCGCGCGCCAGCACGTTGACCGAATCGATCTGCACGACGCCAAGGCGCCGGGTCAGTTTCTTCAGGTGTCCGGCCTCGGTTGTCTCGGGCCGGGCGAGGCCGAAGCCCTGGGCCGCGAGCGCAATGCGCCGCGCTTCCGACGGGCTGAAGTGCTCGCGCGGCGTCATGGCTGTACCAAGTTGGATTGGGGGCTATGCCAGAGCGCGCGCGAGGCGAGCGGCGGGCCGCTGCAGAAGCCGTCGACAGCCGTCGCCCGGTTGCGCCGGGCGAGGGTGGGGTCGGACGTTGTGACGGAAAGGTTGGTCAAGGTTTGGGTGAGAACGATGCCCGGAAAAAAAGGCCTGTGGCAGGGCGATCCTGCCACAGGCCCTCGACCTGGGTCAGTACATATGTTGGCCGCCGTTGATCGACAGGGTCGAGCCGGTGATGAAGCCGGCGTCGTCCGCGACCAGGAACAGGACGCCGCGCGCGATCTCGCTCGCTTGGCCGAGGCGGCCGACGGGGATCTTGGCGACGATCTTCTCCAGCACGTGCGGCGGCACCGAGCGGACCATCTCGGTATCGATATAGCCGGGCGCGATGGCGTTCACGGTCACGCCCTTGGCGGCGCCCTCTTGGGCCAGCGCCTTGGTGAAGCCGTGGATGCCCGACTTCGCCGCGGCATAGTTGACCTGGCCGTACTGGCCGGCCTGGCCGTTGATCGAGCCGATGTTGACGATGCGGCCGAAGCTGCGCTCGCGCATGCCGTCGATCACCACCCGGGCCAGGTTGAAGCAGGAGGTCAGGTTGGTATCGATGACCGCATGCCACTGGTCCGGCGTCATCTTGTGGATCGTGCCGTCGCGGGTGATGCCGGCATTGTTGACCACGATCTCGACCGGTCCCAGCTCGGCCTGGATCTTGTCGATGCCGCTCTTCACGGCCTCGAAGCTCGACACGTCGAACTTGTAGGTCGGGATGCCGGTTTCCGCGGTGAAAGCGCGCGCCACGTCCTCGTTGCCGCCATAGTTGGCAGCGACCTTGTAGCCGGCATTCTTGAGCGCGACGCTGATCGCCGCCCCGATGCCGCGGGTTCCTCCCGTCACGACTGCAACACGTGGCATTGTACGTCTCCCTGTTTAGCGTCCGGCCGTTAACCGGCCGGTCCCCGTTGAAACTCCGAAGCTCGATGGTTTGTCATCCCCGGGCTTGACCCGGGGATCCACGCGTTGCCACGAGACATGGTGGCGGTAGACGGGCGTGGATGGCCGGGTCGAGCCCGGCCATGACGGAAGGGGCGGTCTGGCTATTCCCGCTCGACACACATGGCGATGCCCATGCCGCCGCCGATGCACAGCGTGGTCAGGCCCTTCTTGGCCCCGCGCTTCTGCATTTCATGCAGCAGCGTCACCAGCACGCGCGCGCCGGACGCGCCGATCGGGTGGCCGATGGCGATGGCGCCGCCGTTGACGTTGACCTTGTCCGTGTCCCAGCCCAGGTCCTTGTTGACGGCGCAGGCTTGGGCCGCAAAGGCCTCGTTCGCCTCGATCAGGTCCAGCTGGTCCGCGGTCCAGCCGGCCTTCTTGAGTGCCAGGCGGCTTGCCGGGATCGGGCCCGTGCCCATGATCGACGGGTCGACGCCGGCGGTCGCCCAGGACACGATGCGGGCGAGCGGCTTGACGCCGCGTTTGGCCGCGTCGGCGGCACTCATGAGCAGCACGGCCGCGGCGCCGTCATTGATGCCGGACGCGTTGCCGGCGGTCACCGTGCCGGTCTTGGAGAAGGCGGGCCGCAGCTTGGCCAGGCCCTCGATCGTCGAGCCGGCCTTCGGATACTCGTCCGTATCGACCAGCACGTCGCCCTTGCGGCCGGCAATCTTGACCGCGACGATCTCGTCCTTGAAGCGGCCGGACTCGACCGCCTTCACGGCCTTGAGCTGAGAATTGAGCGCGAACTCGTCCTGCTGCTCGCGGGTGATCTGGTACTTCTCGGCGACGTTCTCGGCCGTGGTGCCCATGTGGTAGCCGTTGAACGCATCCCACAGTCCGTCGCGGATCATCGTGTCGATCATCTGCGCGTCGCCCATGCGCACGCCGGCGCGCAGGTGCAAGGCGTGGGTCGACTGGCTCATGCTCTCCTGGCCGCCGGCGATGACGATCTGGCTGTCGCCGTTGCGGATCGCCTGGAAGCCCAGTGCTGCGGCGCGCAGGCCCGAGCCGCACACCTGGTTGATGCCGTAGGCGGTCGTCTCGATCGGCAACCCAGCGTTGATGGCAGCCTGGCGGGCCGGGTTCTGGCCCTGGGCCGCCGTCAGCACCTGGCCCAGGATGACCTCGCTCACCTCACCCGGCTGGACGCCGGCGCGCGCCATGACCTCGCGGATCACGATTTCACCCAGGTAATGGGCCGGGACGCTGGCAAGGGCGCCGTTGAAGCTGCCGACGGGGGTGCGGGCCGCTCCGGCGATGATGACGTCCGACATGGGATGGTTCCTCCGGGAACACGAGAGAAGAAGCCGGTGCCGCCTGTTGAACCAGGCTTGGCGATCGGCATGACGTTTATCGCCTTGCTACCATAAGGGGCTGCGAAAACGGCCGTCCAGCCCCGACGGCGTCGCGCGACGACAATTGACGGCGTTTGTCGTTGAATTTGCAGCAGATTTGCAGCGGATCGCCTGAGACGCCGGGCTTCGTGGCAATTTAATGAAATTTGCGGCTATCGCTGCGGGAATTTATGGCTGTGGGACGTGGCGCTCAAGCCAGTCGCCGAGCGGCGCCCAGACCTGGGCCGGCGCACGGCCGGCGACGATGAGCCCGATATGGCCGAGGTCAGGCTCGATGAGCGTTGCCTTGGGCAGGGCGGCGGCGAGCGGCCGGGCGGATGCCGGCGGCACCAGCCGGTCGCGCGCCGGGGCGATGACGAGGGCCGGCCGGTCGAAGTGGCCGGGCGCCACCGGCTGGCCGGCGATCGACCAGGTTCCACGCACCGGCTGGTTCTCGCCGTACCAGCCGCCGAAACAGTCCTTGGCCGTGGGCAGGGCCAGCGGCACGCCGTCGTTCAGCCAATCCTCGGTCGCGACGAAATTGAGCGCCTCGGGCGTGTTCGGGTCAAGGTCGGCGAAGCGGCTGAACTTGCGGATCGCGAGATGCGGGTCGGCCATGAAGAACAGCGTCTGCAGCATGTCGGTCGGCACCCACCCGATCGGCCCGAACGTGATGTCCGCGGGTCCCGCGAGCGCTGCTACGAAGCGCGCATACGCCTCGTTGCCGGCTTGGAAATCCCAGGGGGTGGCGAGCAGGCCGAGTGCTGCCACCTCGCGCCGGCGGCGAAGCGCCAGCGCCAGCGCCAGGAGCCCGCCCATGCAATAGCCGACGACGCCGATCGGGCCGCGGACCCGGTCGAGCGCCGCCTCGAACGCGGCGTCGAGCCGGCCGGCGATATAGGCGGTCAGGTCGAACTGCCGCTCCGTCTCGCCGGGCTTGTCCCAGTCGACGAGCAGCGGCCGGATGCCGCGGGCGGCGAGATAGCGCAAGAGGCTGCGGTCGGCCGCGAGGTCGAGCACGTAGGCGCGGTTGATGAGCGAGGGCACGACCAGCACCGGCCGGCCGTGCTCGGGGCCATAGTCGATGAGGCGCGTTGTGCCCGAGCGCCAGATTTCCGGCGGATCGGCGAGCGCGCGACGATAAGGGTGGCGGCGATAGGCCTCGATACCGGCGGCGAAACGGTCGGCGCGCTGGGCAAGCTCGCTCTCGACCGCTTCGGCGAAGTCACGAAGCTCGACGGCGTCGAGCGCCCGGGCGAGCTCCTCGGCGCGGGGTTCCAGCTCCGGTTTCCAGGGAAGCAAGCCGCTCTTCAAGAAGGGCAAGGCGAGCCTTGAGCTGTGCCATGTCGTGCCCGCCGTCAGCAGATGCGCCGGCAACGGGCGCGGACCCTGACGGCGCCGCCGCGGCCCCTGGCCGGGGGGGCTCTGGCCTGTTGGATCCTGACTGGGTGGATCTTGGCTGGGTGGATCTTGACTGGGGGGCGTCACGATGCGGGTCTTCCGACGCGGCAGGGCGGGGGTTGGGCGTGAACGGTGCGTAGGGCGCGCCGGCGCGGGCGACCAGGTCCGGCCAGAGCGCCTGCCACAGGCCGGCCTGGGCCGCGAGGCTGCCGCCGAACAGCTGCATCAGCCGCGTAAGCCCGTCGGTCAATTCCGGATCGACCGCGGTCGCGGCAACCTGATCCTGCCACAATTCGACATAGCGGCGGGCGAGCGCTTCGAGATCGGGCGGCTTCGACATGTATCGGACTATATCCGGCTAAAGGGTCGTTGCGATTACGGACGCACCACACAAATCGGGGTGGGGCAACCGCTTCTGCATCTGTTATGCTGCGCAACATAGCTGCAAAAAACACTGCCAAGGTAGCCCCTCGATGAATGCCAAACCGCAAAGCGATCCGGCGCCCGTCATCATCAAGAAATACGCTAACCGCCGGCTCTACAACACCGCGACTTCTAGCTACGTGACCCTCGATAATCTCAGCCAGATGGTCCGCCAGGGCGGCGATTTCATCGTCTACGACGCCAAGAACGGCGAGGACATCACCCGCTCGGTCCTGACCCAGATCATCGTCGAGGAAGAGCAGAAGGGCCAAAACCTGTTGCCGATCAGCTTTCTCCGGCAGATCATCAGCTTCTACGGCAACAACATGGAATGGCTGCTGCCGCGCTATCTCGAATTCACCATGAAGTCCTTCGCGCGCAACCAGGAACAGCTGGCAAAGAGCGTCGGCGGCTCGTTCGGCGGCCTGTTTCCGTTCGGCTCGCTCGAAGACATGGGCAAACAGAACATGGCGCTCTTCGAGAAGGCGATGAAGATGTTCACACCGTTCGGCGCCGAAGGTGAGGCGGCCGGCGGGGAGGAAGTGCCACCGAGCGAACCGCCGGCACCGGCGCCCGGCATCCAGGAATTGACCGAACGGCTCAACAGCCTGCAGGGCCAGCTGGATGCGCTGACCAAGAAGGGCATCAAGACCGGGACCTGACGCTTCCGGTGCCCTTTGATCCCCCGTGCCGGCGGCCCGTTCATGCGCAACCGACACGGGGGATTGGTCCTGGACGAGCAGGTTCAGGCTGTTTCCTGTGAGCTCTTTCACAGGCCCGGGCGTCATCGTGACGCGATGATCCTGCTGCATGGCAGCGCAGGATATTCGATCGGTGGCACGCGAAACCGGCAGCCCTATCCGCTTCAACCTGATCGATCCGCTGTTCGACGCTTCGGTTCCGAAGGCGTGCTATGTCGCTCGCAGCCTGCGCCTCGCCCATCTCGCCTGGGGCGGCGGCGTCATCATCCTGGTCTCGGCACCTAACGTTCCAGCCGATCCCGAGGTTCCGGGATCGGTCATGCACCTGGTCCGGGCCGTGCTGCTGTGGCCGCTGGTCGAGAACGCGGTCTTTCTGCTGCTGCTGCACCTGATCGCCCAGCGTGGCGAGACGGGCAGGACACTCTCGGTGGTCGCGGCCGCAAGCGCCACGCTCGTCACGGCGCCGCCGCCGAGCCAAGCCCTGTTCCTGTTCTCGGCCTATTTCCTCACCGCCGCCGTCTATCTCGCCTGGCGCGACCGCGACCGCCACTTCGGCTTCTGGCTGGGCGCGGCCCTGCATGGCTTATTCAACGCGCCAGGGGCGGTGGTGGGATATTGGGGGTAGGCGCAGATGGGTTCCGACAACGGATCGCACCCTGAGGGCGATCCGTGTCGAAGAAGTGCCCTACAGGCCGGCGTGTTCCCGGCCCGCGGGCCGGCTCAGGTCGGCGTGTTCGCCTGCAGGAAGGGCAGGACGGCCTGGTTGAAGTCGCGCGGCTTCACCTGGGTGAAGGCATGGCCGCCGGACGCGAACATCTTGAGCTCCGCATCCGGGATGGCACGGGCGAGCGCCTCGCTCTGGTAGGACGGGATCACTTGGTCGTCCGCGGCGCCGACGATCAGGGTCGGTGCCTTGATCTTGCCCAGGTCCTTGGTCCGGTCGAACGCCATGAGCGCATCGATGCGGCTCTCCATGATCTCGACCGGCGGGAAATTCGCGATCATGCGCGCCTCGTAATGGCGCAGTTCCTCGTTATGCTCGGCGACCCAGGCGGGCGGATAGAGCATCAGGCTCGCCTGCTGCACATAGGCCGTGGGGCCGAGGCCCGACAGGATCTCCTTGCGCAGCATGAACTCGCGCCGGAAATAGGCGTCCGGCTTCGGCCAGCTCGCCGTGATCACGAGGGCCCTGACGCGCGACGGGTAATCGATGGCCAGGACCTGCGCGATGGCGCCGCCGGTCGAATGGCCGACGATATGGGCCTGCTCGATCTCGAGCTTGTCCATGAGCGCCACCACGTCCGCCGCCATCTTGTCGATGGTGTAGGACATCTTCACATGGTCGGACTGGCCGACGCCGCGATGATCGTGGAGCACGAGCCCGAACTCGCGCGAGAAAGCCGGAATCTGCGGCTCCCAATAGGCCGCATGGCCGCTCAGGCCGGAAATCAGCAGAACAGGGAAACCGTCCCCATGTCGCTCGACATAGAGGCTGCAATCGCCAATCGACACGCGTGGCATAGGGCCTCCTACGGGGCTCTTGGAAAGGGGTGATTGTCGGTATCACCCGGCCCGCCGATGAGTCAAATCATCGCGTGCCCAAGGACCCGGTGCCGGCTGCATTGCCGCCATGCAATCACGACGAAGCTATGACGCAGCGCAGCATTGCCGATTGCTTGGCCATCCGGCTGCCTCGTCTTGAGGCAGCCGGTACAAAGCGTGAAGATTTTTTTATGGAGACGGACGGTATCAGTATTCAGCGAGTGGGAACGGGGTGCTCGCCGCGATAATCGTAGAAGCCGCGGTTGGCCTTCTTGCCGAGCCAGCCGGCCTCGACGTACTTCACCAAGAGCGGACAGGGGCGATATTTCGAATCGGCCAAGCCTTCGTAGAGCACCTGCATGATGGCAAGGCAGGTGTCGAGCCCGATGAAATCGGCGAGTTGGAGCGGTCCCATCGGATGATTGGCGCCGAGCCGGAGCGCCGTGTCGATCGCCTCGACCGAACCCACGCCCTCGTAGAGCGTATAGACCGCCTCGTTGATCATCGGCAGCAGCACGCGGTTCACGATGAAGGCGGGGAAATCTTCCGCCGCGACCGGCTGCTTGCCGAGCTTGACCGCGAGCTCGCGGATGGCGGCGAAGGTCTTCTCGTCGGTCGCGATGCCGCGGATCAGCTCGACCAGCGCCATGACCGGCACCGGGTTCATGAAATGCATGCCGATGAAGCTGCCGGGCCGGTCGGTCGACGCGGCGAGCCGGGTGATCGAGATCGACGAGGTGTTGGTCGCGATGATCGTGTCCGGCCGGATGCTCGGGATCAGGCGCTTGAAAATCTCGCGCTTGATCGCCTCCTTCTCAGTCGCGGCCTCGATGACGAGATCGCATTCGGCGAACATGGCGTAGTCGGTGCCGGTCTGGATGCGGGCCAAGGCGTGGTCGCGCTCGACCTGGGTCAACTTGCCCTTGCCGATCGCCCGGTCGAGATGGAGGCCGATGTTCGCCATCGCGTGGTCGAGCGCGTCGGTCGACACGTCGTTGAGGCGCACGTCATAGCCGGCCTGCGCGCAGACCTGCGCGATGCCGTTGCCCATCTGACCCGCCCCAATGACACCGATCCGAGAAATCATGTCCGCCTCATCACAAGAAACGCATTCGTCGTGCCGCAGTTCTGGTGGCCGGCAAAACGAGGGCGGCGCGAGATCACTCCCACGCCGCCCCCATTCATAGCGAGCCTTTGGGCGCCCGTCAGCAGGGAAGCGAGATGCCGCCCTTTGCCGTCGTTCCCGCGAAGGCGGGAACCTAGGGCGAGCGGTACATCCGTTCCGCGTCGGGCGCCCTTCGTGGCAACCCTGGATCCCCGCCTCTCGCGGGGATTACGGGACGCGCTTACTTCGCCTTGTCGAGCTCGGCCGCGAGTTCCGGCACGAGCTTGAACAGGTCGCCGACCAGGCCGTAGTCGGCGATCTGGAAGATCGGCGCTTCCTCGTCCTTGTTGATGGCGACGATGACC